>NZ_RZPL01000111.1:0-10674 GCF_004022805.1 Mesorhizobium sp. M7A.F.Ca.CA.002.04.1.1
GAGAAGGGCGTGCTCAACCACTGGTTCCTGTCGACCTCGGCTGCAAGGGAGCTGGGCCTCGTCACCAACGGCCGCGGCGCACGCAGCGGCTCCTCCGTTACGCCATCCTCCACCAATCTCGCCATCGAACCCGGCGAGCGGTCGCCGGAAGAGCTGATCAAATCGCTCAAGACCGGCTTCTACGTCACCGAGGTGTTCGGCCAGGGCGTCGACATGGTCACCGGCGAATACAGCCGCGGCGCTTCCGGTTTCTGGATCGAGAATGGCGAACTGGCCTATCCCGTCGCCGAGGTCACCATCGCCTCGAACCTGAAGACGATGTTCCTCAACATGGTGCCGGCCGATGACCTCGACCGCAATTTCGGCACCGCGGCGCCGACGCTCCTGATCGAAGGCATGACCCTTGCCGGAGCATGACCTGACCACTGCCGGAGCCACCGAAGACTTGCCGCTGCTGCGCGATGCCGCCCGCGAGGCGGGGGTGATCGCCATGCGCTACTTCGGCAACAGCCCGCAAGTCTGGATGAAGGGCGGCACATCACCGGTCAGCGAGGCCGACCACGCGGCCGACGCCTATCTGCGCGAAACATTGCTGGCGGCGCGGCCGGATTATGGCTGGCTGTCGGAAGAGACAGTTGACGATCCGGTCCGGCTTTCGGCACGCCGCACCTTCGTCGTCGACCCGATCGACGGCACGCGCGGTTTCCTGGAAGGCCAGCGCACCTGGTGCGTCAGCGTCGCCGTCGTCGAGCATGGCCGCACGCTGGCCGGCGTGCTGGAATGCCCGGCGATGGAGGAGACCTATTGGGCGCTGCCCGGCCAGGGTGCTTTCCGCAACGGCAAGCGCATTGCGGTTCGCAAGCTGGCGGAAACGGCCGAGATTTCCGGGCTGAAGCAGTTGACCGACCTGATGCCTGCCGAATGGCAGGCGCGGCTGAAGCGGGCGCCTTACAGCCCTTCGCTCGCCTATCGGCTGGCCATGATCGCCAATGGCGCGCTGGACGCCACTTTCGTCAAGCCGAACGCGCATGACTGGGACATTGCGGCGGCCGACCTCATCCTGCGCGAGGCCGGCGGCCAGCTGCTCGACCAGCATGGCCGCGCTCCACTTTATGCCGGCGAGGTGACTCGTCACGGCGCCCTTGCTGCCGGCAGCGGTGAATTGCTGGCCGTGCTCGCCGGCGTCATCGCCGGTCTGGACACGTGAAAGCGTTTTCCCCGGCGAGATGAATTCATCTCGCCCTAAAGGTTCCAAAGTCGGCGGCTTTGGTCTAGACCTGTGACAAACTCACGATATGTGAAGGACCGACATGGCCGCGGAAGACGGAAAGAAACAGCTTTTGCATCTGGTGTTCGGTGGCGAACTGAAGAAGCTTGGCGGCACCGAATTCCGCGATCTCGACGGGCTCGACATCGTCGGCATCTATCCCGACTATCAATCCGCGCACACGGCGTGGAAAGCCAAGGCGCAAGCCAGCGTGGACAACGCTCACATGCGTTACTTCGTCGTTCATCTGCACCGGCTGCTGGACCCCGACAACAAGGCTGCCGGTTGACTTCGATGGAGCATGACCTGGCGAAAGGGCCAGCAAGCGATGCCGCGCCCACGGGCAGGGGACGCAGCCGCACGACCAAGGCCTTCTGGCGCAAGATTCGCCAACCGCTTGCGCAGTCGCGATTCGTCAAGAACGCCATCGCCAGCCTGTTCGCCCAGTTCGTCCGCTTCGTGCGCCTCACCAATCGCGTCGTCGAGGGATCGGCACGGTTTTCGGGCGGTGCCTATACCGAGTTCGAGCCTGGCATCATCGCCTTGTGGCACGGCCAGCATCTGCTGACGCCTGCCTATTATCCCAAGCGCAAGCCGCTGGTCGCCATGGTTTCGCGCAGCGCCGATGCCGAGCTCAACGCCTTGATGCTGGAAAAATTCGGCATCGAGGCTGTGCGCGGCTCGGGCGGGCGGGAAAATGCCAGGCACCTCGACAAGGGTGGAGCGAAAGCGCTTATCGCCCTGAAAAAGTCGCTCGCCGTCGGCAAGAACGTCGCCATGATCGCAGATATTCCGCACGGCACGCCGCGAGACGCAGGACTTGGTATCGTTCTCCTGGCTCGCCTCTCGGGCCGGCCGCTTGTGCCCGTCGCCATCACCACCAGCCGCCGCAAGGTGCTGGAGAAGAGCTGGGACAAGACCACCATTAACCTGCCGTTCGGCCGTTCGTCGATCGTCATTGGCCAGCCGATCTTCGTGGCGGCCGGCGCCGATGACGCCGAAATGGAGCGCAAGCGCCAGGAAGTGACGACAGCGCTCAATGCCGCGACCGCCGAGGCTTACCGTCTCGTGGATGCTCCGCGATGAGCGGCCGCTGGGCACGGGCCATGCTGTCGGCTTACCGATTCGCGGGTGCGGCAGCCTATCCGCTGGTCGGGCCCTACGTTGCCTGGCGCACCTCGCGCGGCAAGGAAGACCGCTACCGCCGCCGCGAGCGCTATGGCGTCGCCGGCCGCGCGCGCCCCGACGGGCCGGTGATCTGGATCCATGCCGCGAGCGTCGGCGAGACCATAGCCGTCGTGCCGCTGGTCGAAAGCATTCTCGACTATGGCGTCAACATCGTGCTGACGACCGGCACGGTGACCTCTGCGCAGGTCGCCGACGAGCGGCTCGGTGACCGCATCATCCATCAATATGTACCGCTCGACCTCAAGCCGGCGGTCAGCCGGTTCCTCGATCACTGACAGCCGGATCTGGCAATCATCGCCGAATCCGAGATCTGGCCGATGACCATCCTCGAGCTTGGCGCGCGACGCGTGCCGCAGGTGCTGGTCAATGGCAGGCTGTCCGACCGCTCGTTCAAATCGTGGAAGAAACGCGCCAACATCGCCGAGGCGCTGTTCGAGAACCTGGCTCACGTCGTGGCGCAGTCGGATGTCGATGGCGAGCGGTTTCTCGCGCTCGGCGCGCGGCCGGTGACGGTGTCGGGCAACCTCAAGGTGGACACGTCGCCGCCTCCGGTCGACGAACGGGCGCTGGCGACACTGCGGCGGCAGATAGGCACGCGCCCGACCTGGGCGGCGATCTCGACCCATGACGGCGAGGAAGTGGTCGCGGCTGAAGTCCACGCGACGCTGCACAAGCGCCACCATGGTCTTCTGACCATCGTCGTTCCGCGTCATCCCGATCGCGCCGAGGCGCTTGCGGCGCAGATTTCCGGCATGGGCCTGAAGGTCGCGCGGCGCAGCAAGGGCGACAGGATCACGGCCGACACCGACATATTGCTTGGCGACACGATCGGCGAGATGGGGCTCTATCTCCGGCTGACGGAAATAGCCTTCGTCGGCCGCTCGCTGACCTCCGAGGGTGGCCAGAACCCGCTGGAGCCGGCCATGCTCGACACGGCGGTTCTCGCCGGGCGCAATGTGCAGAATTTTCGGGAGGCCTACCAGCGTCTCCTCGACAGCGGCGGCGCCAAGCTGGTGCGCGATCGCGACATGCTGGCCGGCGCCGTCAATTTCCTCCTGACCAACGAAGTGGCGCGCCACGAGATGATGGCGGCAGGCATTGCGACCGTCGACGAGATGCGCGGTGCGCTGGCGCGTACGCTGAAATCGCTTGAGCCCTACATCCAGCCGCTGGTCGTCAAGTCGCGCCTGAAGGGCGCGAACGGGCGCTAGCGTGGCCTCGGAAGCACCACCATTCTGGTGGGAAGAGCCGGACTGGCGGGTCCTGGCACTGTCGCCGCTGTCGGCCATCTATGCGGCTGCCGCCGGCCGCGGCATGCGGCGGGCCAAGCGTGAGAAGATCGAAGCACCTGTTCTGTGCATCGGCAATTTCACGGTTGGCGGCACCGGCAAGACACCGGTGGCCATCGCGCTCGCCAAGCAGGCCAAGCGCATGCATCTCAAACCAGGCTTCCTGTCGCGCGGCCATGGCGGCTCCTTCGCCGAGCCGCACGTGGTCGATATCGACCACGACAGCGCCCGGCATGTCGGCGACGAACCGCTGCTGCTCGCCGAACACGCGCCGGTGGCGGTGACGCCGAACCGCGCCGCCGGCGCCCGGCTGCTGCTGGAACGGAATGGCTGCGATTTCCTGATCATGGACGATGGCTTCCAGAGCGCCCGCATCCACATCGACTATGCGCTGGTCGTGGTCGATGCGCGCTACGGGATCGGCAACGGCCGCGTCATTCCGGGGGGGCCGCTCAGGGCCAAAATCGTCGACCAGCTGGTTTTCACCAGCGGGTTGTTGAAAATGGGCGAGGGCACTGCCGCCGACAGCGTGGTCCGCCAGGCGGCACGCGCCGGCCGGGCGATCTTCGAGGCCCATACAGAGCCAAGCGGCAAGGCAGGGCTTGCCGGCAAGCGGTTCCTCGCCTTCGCCGGTATCGGCCATCCCGAGAAATTCTTCGACACGGTGCGCGAGGCCGGCGGCGAACTGGCATTGACGCGGCCGTTTCCGGACCATCATTTCTATGCGGAGGACGAACTTGCCGAGCTGGCGGCGACCGCACGCACTGAGGGGCTGGTGCTCATCACCACCGCCAAGGACGCCGCCCGGCTGCGCCACGGCGCGTCACAGGACTTTCTCGACCGGCTCGAGGTGCTGGAGATCGACACGGTCTTCGAACTCGATCACGTTCCCGAGCGCATCATCGACGAGACGCTCGATGCCTGGCGCCAGCGCAAGCTGAAGGGTTAACTGCGCTTACGCAGCTCCGGATGCATCTCGATTTCACGGCGCAGCGAGGCGGTGGCGCTGATATAGGGCTCTTGCCTTGCGACGCTCCAGTACTTCAACTCGTCGAGCGGAATGCTTTCGCCTGTCACCGCGCAGCGCACGAACGCGCCGGGGCTGGTAACCTGGAAGTCGCCATCCAGGTAGCGGATGCGGGCTTCCTTGCCGCCGGGGCCTTCGAAACGGTTCATCATGCGGGGACGCCAGGGTTCATGAGAATTTCATCGCCATAAATTCCCGGCGAGGTCAAGCATGAGACAAGCCTGAGACAATGCTGAACGCTTATTGTGAAGCGGAAAAATGTAGTTGGTGGGCCGCAATGGACGTTTCCTCCACTCGTCTTCCCGCCCTGCTTAGGGAAGTGATGACGCCGCAAGCCGTGCCCTCGGGGCAGGCTGATCCAGTGATGACGGCACTGGTCAAGGCGCTGGTCCAACCGCCGGCGCCGTCTCTGCTCGCGCAGCAGACAGCGCCGGCGCTGTTGATTTTGCCGGCGGCGCCGATGGCCGTCAAATCGCAGCAGATCGCATCCGCCGGCATCGTCGATGCCTATCTTGCCCAGCTTGAGACGGGCGAAGAGGCGGCGTTGGCAACAGTCGTGGCGAGAAAGGCAAAACCCGAAGCCGAAACGCTGCGAGCCTTCTTGCCGCCTTCGACAACCGCCAATGACAATGCCTCCGCCAGGGTTGCGGGGCTGTCATTGCTGTCGCTTATCCCGCCGCAGGCTCCAGTCCCGCGCAACGCTGCCGCCCTGGGTACGCCGGCGGGCAGGCACAGGCCGGCCAATCAATCCCATGGTGCGGTGCCGCACCCTGAGCAGTTGCTGGTGAAAATTGGCTTTGTTTCGATAATGGCCGGTTTGCTGGGAGCGGTGATCCTTGGGTTCGTTTTGTTGTTGCTTCGCTGAGCTTCGAATCGGCCGGTTTTCCATATAGGTCCGGAAGGCCTATCGCTCGGCTTCGATAAACGCCTCGATCTTGTCCTGGGCCAGCCCGGCCTCTGCCGCGATGCGGCGGGCGAGGTCGGCGGCGGCGGCACGCGGCCGCCCCATCGGCCGGTCGAGCCAGTAGGATACCGGGTTGAGGGCTGTGCGCTCATCGACGGGAGTGATGCGGCCCGATTGTAATTGATGTCCGGTCAGCGGCGGGCGGGCCAGCGCGATGCCCAGCCCATAGGCGGCGGCGTCGAGCACCAGATTGTAGTCCTCGAAGCGGCGGTCCTGCGGGCGCGGGCGGTAATCCATGCCTTGCGCGGCAAACCAGGCGCGCCAGGCCGACGCGTCGGAATCGTTGATCAGCGGATATTTGAGCAGCCGGGCAGGGTCGCCCCGGCCGATCTCGCGGGCAAGCTCGGGTGACGCGACAGGGAAGACATGTTCCTCGAAAAGTTGCACCGAGATGCGGCCCGGAATGCCGCCGCGTCCACAACGGATCGAGAGGTCGATGCCTTCATCGGCAAGGTCGGCCTGGCGGATGTCGACATCGAGCACGATGCGCAGCTTCGAGGGATTGTTTTCCAGAGCCGCCATGCGCGGCATCAGCCACAGTCCGCTGACCGAGGGAATCGAGGTCAGCCGCACCACCGCCGTGCCACGCGGCTCGACCCAGCGGTCGGAATGGGTCGATATCAGCGCAAAGGCTTCCGCCGTGCGCAGATGCAGCCTGTTGCCTTCGATCGTCAGCGAGACGCCGCGCGCACCACGGTCGAAGACTTTCAATCCCAGCCAGTCCTCGAGCTTGGCGATCTGCCGGCTGACGGCGCCATGGGTGATATTGAGCTTTTCGGCGGCCGCTGAAAAGCTGCCTGTCCGCGCCGCCGCATCGAAGGCGCGCAGCGTTTCGAGCGGCACCATTGTGTCCGAGCTGTGATCCATAGTCACAGGTGATCCTCGATTTCGTCGTTTGTCAACCGGGGTGAAAAGGCGTTTTCTGCCTTTCAGGACCGAAGAAATACGAGGGCGGTGAGATGAGCGAGATAACGGGCACGTTGAATTCGACACAGCGAATGGACACCACGGCAGCCATCGCTGTGGCGCTGACGGTGGTCGGCTGGGCCTCCGCCTTTCCCGCTATCCGAGCCGGTCTCGCCGCCTTCGGCCCACTGGAACTGGGTGCGTTGCGCTTTGCCATCGCCGCTGTGCCGGCGGCGATCTTCCTGGCCGTCAAGCGCCCGGCGCTGCCAAGGCTCGACGAAGCGTGGCGCCTGGTCTTTGGCGGCGCCATCTTCGTCGCGCTCTACACCGTCATGCTCAATTTCGGCGAACTGACCGTCTCGGCCGGTGCCGCCGGCTTCATCATCAATGTCAGCCCGATCTTCACCGCCATCATGGCGATGGCATTGCTGGGCGAGCGCTTCTCAGGCGTGGCCTGGATCGGTACGGTGATTTCCTTCGCCGGCATAGGCATCATCGCCATGGCCGATGGGCATGGCCTGTCGTTCAACACCGGTGCTCTGTTGGTGCTTGGTTCGGCCTTGTGCTCGGCCGTCAACACCATCGTCCAGAAGCCGCTGTTTGCCCGCCATCATCCATTGACCATTTCGGCTTCGAACATGGTGCTCGGCGCACTGTGCCTGGCCCCCTTCCTGCCGTCGGCCTTTTCGCAGGCGGCGGTCGCCGACACAGCAGGCCTCGGCGCCGTCATCTTTCTCGGCATCGTGCCCAGCCTCATCGCCTATGCCGCCTGGGCGACCGCGCTGTCGCGTCTGCCGGCGGCACGTGCCTCCAACTTCCTCTATCTGGTCTCGCCGATGTCCGCGCTGATCGGCTTCTTCTGGCTGGGCGAAGTTCCCACTCTGCTCGGCATAATCGGCGGCGCGCTGGCGCTGGGCGGTGTCATCGTGGTGAATTTGAAGAGATGAATATTGCCGACCGTCCGCTTCCCCCATTCGGAACGATCCCTCGATCAAACGCGTTTAGCCGAGGTTTGTTCGACGGAGGTCCGAATGCCGGGTGCAACGACGCACCGACGCATGCAACTGGATGATCTATCCATTTTTTATCGCGAGGCAGGGCCGTTAGAAGCACCTGTCTTGCTCTTGCCGCACGGCTATCCCTGCTCTTCGTTCCAATTCCGCCGACTGATGCCGGCGCTCGCCGACCGCTGGCGGACGATTGCATTCGACTGGCCTGGCTTCGGATACAGCGGCACACCCGATCCGGCCACCTTCGGCTATGATTTCGACGCCTATTGCGACGTGCTTTCCAAGCTTGCCGATAAATTCGGTCTCCAACGCTACGCCTTGTGGCTGCATGATTATGGCTCGCAGATAGGACTCCGGCATGCGATCTCACACCCGGAGCGGATCAGCGCCCTGATCATCCAGAACGGCGACATCTACGAGGATGTGCTTGGACCCAAATACGCCACGATCAAGGCCTGGTGGACCGACAAGACGCCCGGCAAGCACCGTCCGCTCGAGGCCGCGGTAAGTGAGGATGGGTTTCGGGCCGAGTTCATCGGGGAAGTGGCTGACGACGTCGCCATGCGCGTGCCGCCCGATCTCTGGAATCTTCACTGGCCACTGATGAACACGCCGGTTCGTCGGCAGATCGCCGTCGGTCTGATGGAGAAGCTGGAAGCCAATCTCACCTGGTTTCCGCGCTACCAGGCTTATTTGCGTGAACACCATCCGCCCACGTTGATCGTTTGGGGGCCAGAGGATGGCTATATGCCCGCGGCGTCGGCAAGGGCCTATCATCGCGATCTGCCCGATGCGGAACTGCATCTGATCGAAGGGGCGGGTCATTGGCTGCTCGAGACACATTTCGACGACGCGCTGGCGCTGGTCCGCGATTTCCTGGCTCGTGTTCACGGCTGATCACAGCCGGCGTCCGCTATGCCCAGTTTGCTGTCCGCCTGACTGAAGGAGAACCTCATGCCGACCACACCGACCATCGCGCGCATCTGGCGCGGTCGCACCCGCCGCGACATCGCCGACGCCTATGAGCCATACCTGCGTGCCGAGGGTATTCCGCCCCTCGAGAAGACGGCGCTTGGCGTCCAATTGCTGCGCGAGGACCGTGATGCCGAGACGTGGTTCACAACCATCTCCTATTGGGCCGACATGCAAGCGATGACCGCCTTTACCAAAGGCGAACCGACCAAAGTCCATCATCTGGACCGCGATGCCGAGTTCCTGATCGAGCTGCCGGAGCGGATCGAAATCCATCGGATACTTGTCGATCGTCGGGGACTGCGCTGAGCGCCCATCGGTGGTTCGCAACCTCTTCTTCTTCGCGGTGATGTCGCTGATCTGGGTGCTGACCTGGGCCGCGATCAAGCTCGGTCTCAATGACGCGCCTCCGCTCCTGCTGGCGGCTGCACGCTATTTGCTGACCGCTTTGGCGGCAGGAGCCTGGCTCTTCGGCGAGGCGGTCGGCTGGGCTGAAATCACCGGTGCGATCCTCCTGCTGGCGGCGGCTGCGATCGCGCTACTCAGGCCGCTGGGCGAAAATCGCGGGCGACCACATTGTCGGCCGGCCTCCTGACCTGCCGACCTCGAGCGGCGAAGCGATAGGCCCGCAATCCGTCCGCAGCTATCGCCGTCCGAAAAGCCGTTCGATATCCGCTAGCTTGAGTTCGATATAAGTGGGGCGGCCGTGGTTGCAGGTGCCGGAGCCGGGCGTCGCCTCCATCTGCCGCAGCAGCGCGTTCATCTCCTCGGCCTTGAGCAGGCGGCCGGAGCGCACAGAGCCGTGGCACGCCATGGTCGCGGCTATCTTGTCCAGCCGCTCCTTCAGCGTGTCGACCGTGTCGTTGTCGGCGATCTCGTCGGCGAGGTCGCGCACCAATTGCTGGACATTGGCCTCGCCCAGCATCGACGGCGTCTCGCGCACCGCGACAGCGCCGGGGCCAAAGCGCTCGATGCCGAGACCGAAGCGGGCCAGCGTTTCCGAATGCAGCGCAAGCCGCTCGGCATCCTCTTCCGGCAGGTCGATGATTTCGGGCAGAAGTAGCATCTGCGAGGGCACCGGGCGCGAATGCAGCGCATTCTTCAGCGCCTCGTAGACCAGCCGTTCATGCGCCGCATGCTGGTCGACGATGATGAGCGAATCCCTGGTCTGGGCGACGATGTAGTTCTCATGCACCTGGGCGCGCGCCGCGCCCAGCACCGCGCCGAGCAACGTCTCGGCCGCTTCATCCTGCCCTGCGCGTGCATCGGCGCTGGCAAGCGGACCGGCATCGAAAGCCGCTTGCTCGCTTTCTCGCAAGCCGCGCTGCTCGAAGCCCGCACCATCGAAACCCATATCGAGCGGCCGCTGCGGCGATCGGGCAGGATCGAAGCCGGACGGACCCGACGCGCGGTAGGCCGCGTCGTAGCTGCGGTGGCCGTTTGCCGGTCCGCCGTGGCCGTAGGATGCGGCCCCTGGCCGGAACGCCGCCATCATGCCGGCGGCACCCGTGGTGGCGGCGCGGACGCCGGCATCGGCCAGTGCCTGTCGGATGGCCCCGACGATCAATCCGCGCACAAGGCCGGGATCGCGGAAGCGCACATCGGCCTTGGCTGGATGGACGTTGACGTCGACGATGGCCGGATCGAGCGTCAGGAACAGCACCGTCACCGCATGGCGGTCGCGCGGCAGGACGTCGGCATAGGCGCCGCGTATGGCGCCGGCGATCAGCTTGTCGCGCACCGGGCGGCCGTTCACATAGGCATATTGCTGCAGCGCGTTGGCGCGGGTGAAGGACGGGATCGACGCGTGGCCGGTCAGATGCACGCCATCGCGCATCGCGTCGAGGGCAATCGAATTGTCGGGAAAATCGGTGCCCATCACCTGGGCGACACGACGCAGGCTGCCTTCCGCGCTGTCGTCCGCCGCCGGCAATTCCAGTGTCGAGCGGTCCGAGCCGGCCAGCGTGAAGCGCACGGCGGGGAAGGCGATGGCGATGCGCTTGACCACATCGCTGGTGGCCGAGCTTTCGGCGCGCTCGCCCTTCATGAAC
>NZ_RZPL01001120.1:0-1081 GCF_004022805.1 Mesorhizobium sp. M7A.F.Ca.CA.002.04.1.1
GGGCGAAGAGGGTGCCGGCGACCAGGGCATCATGTTCGGTTATGCCTGCCGCGAGACGCCGGATTTGATGCCGGCGCCGATCTACTACAGCCACAAGATCCTCGAACTGCTGGCTGCTGCCCGTCACGAAGGCAGCGGTGAAGCCGGCAGGCTCGGGCCGGATGCCAAGAGCCAGGTCACCGTTCGCTATGTCGATGGCAAGGCCGCCGAGGCGACGCAGATCGTGCTGTCCACGCAGCATCTCGATGCGAGCTGGGATTCAAAGAAGGTCCGCAAGGTCGTCGAACCCTATATCCGCGAGGCGCTGGGCGACCTCAAGATCGCCGACGATTGCATGTGGTACATCAATCCGACCGGCAAGTTCGTCATCGGCGGGCCGGACGGCGACGCCGGCCTGACCGGCCGCAAGATCATCGTCGACACCTACGGTGGTGCCGCACCCCATGGCGGCGGCGCTTTCTCCGGCAAGGACACCACCAAGGTGGATCGTTCGGCAGCCTATGCGGCGCGCTACCTGGCCAAGAACGTGGTGGCGGCGAAACTCGCCGACCGCTGCACCATCCAGCTTTCCTACGCCATCGGCGTCGCCCAGCCGCTGTCGGTCTATGTCGACTTGCATGGTACCGGCAAGGTCGACGAGGCAAAGCTCGAGGACGCGCTGCGCACGGTGATGGATCTGTCGCCGTCGGGCATCCGCCGTCACCTCGATCTCAACAAACCGATCTACGCCAAGACGTCGTCCTACGGCCATTTCGGCCGCAAGGCCGGCCGTGATGGGTCTTTCTCCTGGGAAAAGACCGATCTCGCCAAGGCGCTCAAGGACGCGGTCGCCGCCTGACAGCGGCGCCGCGAAGTCCCGCCATGGATCCGAAGGACAGACCAAGCCGCGCGACCGAAGCCTTTTTCGGTCGCCGGCGCGGCAAGACCATGCGTCCGCAACAGGCGGCCGCGCTGGAAAGCGGCTTCGGTGTATATCGGCTCGATCTGGCGGCCGAGCCGCCGGCCGATCTGCAAACTCTGTTTCAGACCGATGTCAGCGCGGTTCGCCTCGAGATTGGCTTCGGCGGTGGCGAACATCTCC
>NZ_RZPL01001121.1:0-1080 GCF_004022805.1 Mesorhizobium sp. M7A.F.Ca.CA.002.04.1.1
GTGCCGAGCCCGTGTTGACCCGCGATGCCTTGCCCGGCGACGAAGCCGACAGGCAGAGCCGCTACATCGAGGCGGCGGTGAATGGCATTGTCGTCGCTTGCCTCTATGCGCCGAACGGCAATCCCCAGCCCGGCCCGAAATTCGCCTACAAGCTCGCCTGGCACGCGCGGCTGGAGGCGCATGCCGAACAGTTGCTCGACACCGGCCTGCCGGTGGTGCTGGCCGGCGACTACAACATCGTGCCCGAGCCGCGCGATATCTACGCCACCCGCTCCTATGACGACAACGCGCTGGTGCAGCCGGAAAGCCGGGCGTCGTTCCGGCGCCTGCTCGACCAGGGTTGGCTTGATGCCCTGCGCAAGAAGCATCCGAAGGAAACGCTTTACACATTCTGGGACTATCGCCGCAACCGCTGGCCGCGCGATGCGGGCCTCCGGCTCGATCACATCCTGCTGTCGAAGAAACTGGCACGCCGCCTGACCGCCGCCGGCATCGACCGCGACGTGCGCGGCGAGGACGGTGCCAGCGACCATGCGCCGGTGTGGGTGGAATTGAAGTAAGGCGACTGCTTTCATGCGTCGCGCTTGAACGGATCCATGCAACGCGCTTTAAGTCTTTTGTCTTGATGCATGTCGCTGTCCCAAACCCGGGTTCGCTTTTGGCCGACATGCAATAACCTGTCGGCAAAGTATTCCAACGCAGCCGGATCGCCCATGAACGCAATCCTCCACGAGATCTGTGAAAGGAGGCTCCATGCCTGACTTGGGCGCTGTCGAGATACTGTTCGCCGCCCTTGTGGTGCTTGCGGCAGCTGTCGTGTCCTGGCGGCTGTGGCGGAAGCGCAGCCGCCGCAAGGGACGGCGGCAGACCAATCCGGCTGCCGACTATGCCGTCCGCACCGACTGGAGCGGCCGCGGGGGCATGCTCAATTACTCGTCCTTCGTCTATTTCGATGTCGATCGCGACGGCAAATACGGCGCCGGAGACCGGCCGATGGCCGGGATCATGGTGCGGCTGTATGACGAAGCCGGCAAGCTCGCCGCGTCCGCGCGCACCAACAATGCCGGCTTTGCCAATTTC
>NZ_RZPL01001122.1:0-1070 GCF_004022805.1 Mesorhizobium sp. M7A.F.Ca.CA.002.04.1.1
TGGCGCAAATCAGCACCATGGGCAAAAATGTACCATAGCTGAGATCACCGAGTCAAGAAAAAATTCCTATCGTGGAAGGCTGCCCGGCAAAAAGCCGCCAACACAACCGACTGCCGCAAGCCTTTTGTTAAGCTGGAGTTCGGAGCCTCGGGTCGAAGGTTCGCTTGAACTATAGACCAGTGGTCTGTATGGTAGACCAATGGTCTAAAATACCAATCATCAGCGGATATCAAGGCAGGTCGATCA
Organism: Mesorhizobium sp. M7A.F.Ca.CA.002.04.1.1; assembly: GCF_004022805.1. Lineage (NCBI taxonomy): Bacteria > Pseudomonadati > Pseudomonadota > Alphaproteobacteria > Hyphomicrobiales > Phyllobacteriaceae > Mesorhizobium > Mesorhizobium sp. M7A.F.Ca.CA.002.04.1.1. Next base: position 247 of record NZ_RZPL01001122.1, read on the forward strand.
TGATCGCGAAATTGGTTCTTCAGACATTCGTCTGGTTCGTCGCCATGGGCGCCTTGCTCTTCCTGTCGGCCGGCACGCTGCATTGGCCGGGGGCCTGGGTCTATCTGGTGGGGATGGTGGGCCTCAGTCTCACCTTGGGCGTGGCGCTGGCGAGGCGCGATCCCGGTCTGATGAATGAGCGGCTGAGCTCTCCCATCCAGAAGAATCAGGACGCGGCCGACAAGGTGCTGCTGTCCATACTTCTGCTCGCCATCTTTGGTTCTCAGATATTCATGGGATTCGACGTGCGTTTCGGCTGGTCGGCGGTTCCCGTCTGGGTGCAGGTGGTCGGCGCACTGGTCCTGCTGCTCGGAATCTGGATCTGCTATCTGACGATGCTGGAGAACAGTTTTGCGGCGCCCGTGGTCAAGATCCAGGACGAACGCGGACAACGTGTGATCTCCACCGGGCCTTACAGCTACGTCCGCCATCCTATGTATGCCGGCGCCATCCTCTTCTTCGCCGGCACGGCACTTCTGCTTGGTTCCTGGTGGGGGCTGGCGTCGGTGCTCGTGCTCGTCGTTCTCTTGGCCATCCGCACCTTCATCGAAGAGAAAACGCTTCGCGCCGGTCTGCGCGGCTATGACGACTATGTGGCCCGGGTCCGTTACCGCCTGATTCCATTGGTTTGGTAGCAGGCGCTCAGGCGGAAACACCTGCCGCCTTCGCCCGCGCCAGAAGCCGCTCGGCCAGCCGCAGGTGCGGGCGGTCGAACATCTTGCCGTCGATAGCGACGACGCCGGGGCTTCCCGCTGCCGCGAACGCAGCAACGATTGCCGCCGATT
>NZ_RZPL01001123.1:0-1069 GCF_004022805.1 Mesorhizobium sp. M7A.F.Ca.CA.002.04.1.1
GAATAGAGGATGTCGCCGCTCTCGCCCGATGTGGTCGTGGGCTCGACGGTGGTCCGCCCGGTCAGGCCGATTATGGTGCCGCGCTCGGGTGACCATTTGAGGTCGGCGTTGACGGTGGCACCCGAGATCGCATCGAGGTTTTTGTCGTCGATCGCTTCCCTGAGCCAGCCGGCCGAGAATTCGCCCGACAGCTTCTCACCCATGTCGAGTGCAAGGCCGGCGCGGGCGCCGAGTCGCGTCGACGAGCGCTCGAAGCCTTCATTGTCGATGCGTTGATCATAGGTCCGGCGGCCGACCTCGATTTCGGTGAAGGGGGTCAGGGCAGGGGAGATCTCGTAGCCGGTGCGCAACGTCGCCGTGTAGAGCGTCGAGTCCTGATCCTTCTGCGACAGCGAGGTGCCGTCCGATAGCTTGGCGTCGCCGTAGAAGTCGTGCGAGACCGCGCCGGTCAAGGTGTACTGCATCTTGCCGAGATGCTTTTCGACGGCCAGGCTGCCATCGATGGTCTGCCGCAGCGGCTGCTTGCTGACGCCGGCAATGGCGTCCGGCGATGATGCCGATTCCGGCACGGCCTCGTAGCCGAGCTTGGCGATGGCGCGCAAACCATTGTCGAGGTCGACATTGAGCTGGCCTTCGATGCGGCCTTGCTCGTCGTGAACCGGGTAACCCGAGACGGTCTCGCGAAAAAGGCCATAGCCGTCGATCGTAGCGGAGTTCTCGCGCCAGTCGGAGGCGGCGGAAAAGCGCAGCGCCGTCTCGGACAGCAGCGCCGACTTGCCTGCACTGCTCGAATCGCCGTTCGAGGTGGCGGTCAGGCCCTGTTCGATCGTCGGCCGGATGACGAAGGAGCCCCATTTGACGCCGGTGGCGGCAAACGGATCATCCTCCAGCTTCTTCTTCTGGCCTTCGATGGCGTCCGTACGCTCCGCTCCTGGGTCGAGCTTCTGCCTGTCGGCGCTGTCGATGGTGAGTGCGCGGCGGTTGGCCGTGTCCGCATCGGTCTCTGCGGCATCGGTGGCGTCCGGCGTGGAGGCGGTCGTGGAAGCGGTGATGTCGGAGGTGTCGGCCG
>NZ_RZPL01001124.1:0-1066 GCF_004022805.1 Mesorhizobium sp. M7A.F.Ca.CA.002.04.1.1
GGCAAGAACCGCACCGTCATCGCCTTCAAGAAGCGCCGCCGGCAGAATTCGCGCCGCAAGATCGGCCATCGCCAGCTTTTGACCACCGTGCGGATCTCCGAGATCCTGCTGGGTGGCGCCAAGCCGACGAAGACGGCAGCGGTCAAGGCGCCGAAGAAGGTGAAGGCCGAGGCCGCCACCGAGGTGCAGGCGGAAGCCGCGCCGAAGAAGGAGCCCAAGGCCAAGGCAGCCGAGACAAAGGCAGCCGAGACCGCGGCAGCGCCGCTGTTCAAGGCGCCCAAGGGTGAGCCGGACGATCTGACCGTGATCAAGGGCATCGGCCCGGTCGCAGCCAAGGATCTCAACGAGCAGGGCATCATCACCTTCGCGCAGCTCGCCAAGCTGACCGACAAGGATGTCGCCAAGATCGACGAGCACATGCCCTTCAGCGCCGACCAGATCAAGGACTGGCGCGAGCAGGCCAAGGAATTGGCGGCGAAGTAATTTTCTGGCGACCAGGTCGCCGGATCGGACTTGAAACGGAACGCGAACGCGTTCATAAGGCCTTTTAGGCGCCTTGCGGCGCAACGGAGTTAGTTAGATGGCACACAAGAAAGCTGGCGGCTCGTCGCGCAACGGTCGCGACTCGCATTCCAAGCGTCTGGGCGTGAAGAAGTTCGGCGGCGAAGCCGTCATCCCGGGCAACATCATCATTCGTCAACGCGGCACCACGTGGCATCCCGGCGTCAATGTCGGCATGGGCACGGACCATACGCTTTTTGCGCTCGAGACCGGCGCCGTGACGTTCAACAAAAAAGCCAACGGCCGAACCTACGTATCGGTCAACCCGATTGCCAAAGCCGCGGAGTAGCCGGTTCCGCACTAGAACACCGGCGCCCATCTCGGGAACCGGTGTCTGGCAAAGCCAGGAAAAGGATCAGGGGAGATGGGTTTCCATCTCCCCTTTTTCTTGTGCCTGGAGGACTTTCAAATGGTTGCCGAAGCGGAAGACTCAGAAGACGAAAGTTACGCGATAGACTGCCCGGTGCTGGTCACCGAGCGGCTGGTGATGCGGGCGCCCCACGAG
>NZ_RZPL01001125.1:0-1065 GCF_004022805.1 Mesorhizobium sp. M7A.F.Ca.CA.002.04.1.1
ATCCTATCTGGCGTTCGAGATCGGCATTCCGGTGCCGGAACGGACAATGGCCAGAATCTTCGAGATGGCCGACCGGGCTGGCCTGTCGCGTTGGTCGTCGGTTCTGCAAGCCAAGCCGCGCACGGATTTCGGCGGCCTGGTCTGGCTGTCGCGCGGCCTTGCCAAGCAGTTGCGCCTGAAGCGGAAGAAGGGCCGGTTGCAGCAGGAGCCGCCCGCCAAACCCTGGCGCGGGAGACCGGCCGCGGGCAAGCCGCAAGCCGCATCGGAGCCTCTGGTGTTTTCGCAGGCCATCGCCTGTCCGCAAACGACCGGCGACATGATGCTCGACATCACCGTCAGGATCGGCGTTCCGCCGGTCCGGCGCCGCATCGAAATGGAGATCAATGACGGTGGCGAGCATATCGCTCGCCTGCGTGCCGTGGCTATCAGCCGATCCGGCAGGGAACGCGTGCTGCATTTTCGCGGCAAGGTGACGCTCGACGGCGCGCGAGTTGCCTTGACGCTCGAGGCGCGACCATCGCGACAGTTTCGCGAGTGGAACGACGCGGCCACGGTGGCCGCCTATGGCGCCTTGCCTTTCCAGTTGCTGTCGGCGGGTTTCTTGCCGATCGGCTGAAGGCGAATCCGACGAACCTTTCTCGCAAGGCGGCGTCCGCTCAAACTCCGTAGCGTTCGGTGCGGATGATTTCGGCTGCAACGCCGGCATCGATCAGCGCCTGGGCTGCCGCGGAAACGAAGGCATTGGAGCCGCAGACGAAGGCGAGACCGGGCGGCTCGGGCAGCCGCGCCATGGCTTGCGCCATCATCGCGACGTCCACCCGCCGCGCATAGTCGGCCGGGCGGCGTGCGGCTTCGCGGGTCAGTGTCAGCACCAGCTCGAAGCCGTCCTGACGCTCGTCGAGGGCGATCAGCTCGTCACGAAAGATCACTTCGTCCCAGACCCGGACCGAAAAGACCAGGACGACGGGCACCGCTGAATTCCGTGCGGCGCGGTGGCGGATCATCGACATCAAGGGCACGACGCCCGAACCGCCGCCGACCATCACAAGCGGCCCACTCTCATCC
>NZ_RZPL01001126.1:0-1058 GCF_004022805.1 Mesorhizobium sp. M7A.F.Ca.CA.002.04.1.1
GGATAGCCGATGGCGACGATGACGCCCCAGCCGACATTGGTGCCCGTGGGATAGAAGGCCTGCGCGCGCATGGCGTCGACCGCCGTGCCGATGACGGCGTTGCCGTCGGTCATGTAGAGGACCGGCCAGCCGGCCTCGGGCACCGGCCCGGACGGCACATGCAGGAATATCCGCCAGGGCGCGCCGCCCTGCGCCGGAACAAGATCGTGGACCGCCGTGTTGGCGATCAGGGCTGGCGTCGCGTTGGACATGGATATCTTGGACATGGATATCTCCAGGCAAAACGGTCAGCGGCGGCGCAGCAGCCACATCAGCACCGGGCCGCCGATCAACGTGGCGACGAGACCGGCCGGGATCTGGCGCGGGAAGATGGCGATCCGGCCCACCCAGTCGGCGGCGACCATGATCAGCGCGCCGGCGAGCACCGCGCCAATGGCCTGCGGCAGCGCACGGGAAAGGCCAAGGCGACGAGCAAGATGCGGCGCCATAAGGCCGATGAAGGTCAGCGGACCGACGATCAGCGTCGAAGCCGCGGTGAGTGCCGCGACGGCCAGCAGCACGAGAAGCCGCGCCCTCTTCAGGTTGATGCCAAGGCCCTGAACGGCGGCGGAGCCGAGCGGCAGGATGTCGAGCCAGCGCATGAAGAAAGGCGCGAGCGCGAAGAGGCAGACCGCGATACCACCGGTCAGCAGGGCGTCACCGACATCGACGCCATAGGTCGAACCGGTCAGCCAGTTGAGCAGCAGCATGGCGCGAGGATCGCCGGTCGCGGTGAGCACCAGGATCAGCGCGTCGAACAAGGCCGTCAGGGCAACGCCGGCAAGCAGCAGCCGCTCCGGCGCATAGGCGGCACGACGGCCGATCGCCAGCGTCACCAGCAAAGCGGCGAAGGCCCCGATCGTTGCCGCCGCCGTCTGAACCGGGCGCCCGGCATCGACGAGCGCAAACAGCGCCACCATCATGCCAAGGGCGGCACCGGCACTGATGCCCAGCGCTTCGGGGCTGGCCATCGGATTGCCGGTCAGCCGCTGCATCATCAGCCCGGCAAGCGCCAGCAT
>NZ_RZPL01001127.1:0-1057 GCF_004022805.1 Mesorhizobium sp. M7A.F.Ca.CA.002.04.1.1
GTTGTTGCCGGTGCGCCAGGGGTTTAAGCAAGGTTTCATGCATTCACCAAGTGAAGCCGCCGCCGTCCCGCTGACCAATCCGGTCACGAATGGAACGTTTTGTCCGCAGTCGCGGCGACGATTTGTGCTGATCGCGGCAATTCTGGCCTCGGCGCTTGGCTTCATAGACGGCTCCATCCTGGCCATCGCTACACCAGCGATCCGCGTCAATCTCGGCGCAAGCCTTGCCGAGGCGCAGTGGATTTCCAATGCCTATGCGTTGACGCTCTCGGCGCTGATCCTGGCCGGGGGCGCTGCCGGTGACCGATTCGGTCTGCGCCGCGCCTTCGTGGCCGGCATCGCGCTGTTCATCCTCGCTTCGCTTGCCTGTGCGCTGGCGCCGAATGCAATTGTGCTGATCGCATTTCGCGCGTTGCAGGGCATCGGTGCGGCAATCATGGTGCCTGGCAGCCTCGCCATCATCGCCAAGGCCTACCCGAAGAAAGAACGCGGCCGTGCTATCGGCATCTGGGCGGCGGCTTCGGCGCTGACCACGGCACTTGGCCCGGTGTTCGGCGGCTTCGTGCTGTCGGCCTTCGGTGACGGCATCTGGCGGGCGATCTTCGCCATCAACCTGCCGCTGGGCTTGATTTCGATCTGGCTTCTGCTGGCCAAGGTTCCGGCCGATGTGCCGACGGAGAAACGCAGCCTGGATCTCGGCGGTGCAGCGCTCGCGACATTGGCTTTCGGTGCGCTTGCCTATGGGCTGACCTCGATGAGCGCCAGCGGCGAGGGCCTCATGGCAGGGCCGAGCATTGCCGCCGGCGTCGTATTGCTGGCTGTCTTCATCGTCTTCGAGCTTCGGCAGCGCGAGCCGATGATCGACCTCAGCCTGTTTCGCGTCGGTGCTTTCGCCGGCGCCAATGTGGCGACGTTCTTCCTCTATTTTGCGCTGTCGGCCAACCTTTTCTATCTGCCAATGCTGCTGATCGCCGGCTGGGGCCTGAGCACGGCCGAGGTCGGCTTCATCTTCCTGCCCTTGTCGGCATCGATCGCGCTTTTGTCGGGACCTGTCGGC
>NZ_RZPL01001128.1:0-1056 GCF_004022805.1 Mesorhizobium sp. M7A.F.Ca.CA.002.04.1.1
GCTCGGAAACGGCGCGGCGGATGGCCGAAGTCGATTCCTTGGCCTCTTCCGGCATTTCGATGACGCCCTTCTTGAGCTCGGCGCGGGTCAGGTCGAGCTCGCTCTTGATCGAACCCGCTGTGCGCCGCATCTCCTCGGTCGCATCGGCAAAGCGCTTGGTTGCCGAGTCGACGACGTCGGTGATGGCGTTGCGGATCTTGTCGGCCGACTCCATCGTCTTGCCTTCGGCGTTCTGCAGCGTCTGGCCGACGAGATTTTCGAACGAGCGCATGACCCTTTCGAGATCTTCCGACTTCTTGACCAGGCCGACGGCGAGGTCTTCGAGCGACGACTGCCGTTCGAGCGTGTGTTCGAGGTTGCTCTGGGCCGAGCTCAACAGGTCCGAAGCACTGGACAGCAGGCGGCTGTGCTCGTCGAACTTGGTGGCAATCGACGCGACCTCGCGCAAGGTGGACGACGACAGTTCCGTCAGCCTTGTCGTGTTCGAATCGACCAGACGTGCCGAGCTGGCAAAGGTCTGCGCGGCCTTCTCGGTGGTGGCGGCGAAGCTTTGCGTGCTGCCGCTCAGGCGTTCATCGACCTGGCCGAGATTGACCGCGGCCTGCTCGATCAGCTGACCGAGCTGCGAACTGGACTTGGTCATCCGGCCGATGAGGTCGGCGACGCTGTCGGACAGCGACGAGCGGGCACCCTCGACCGCCGACAAGGTTTCGGCGGTGCGGTTGGCGAGCGCGTCGACAAGTGCGGCATTCTCGCTGCGCAGCTTCTCGGTGGCGCGTTCTGTGACCTCTTCCATGCTCTTTTGCAGTTCCGAGCCGCCCTGGGCGAAGCGCTCGACCAAAGGCCGTGCGGTTTCGTCGAGGATCTTCGACATTTCGGCCGAACGCGCCGCGAGCATGGTGTTGAGTTCGCGGGTGTTGGCGCCGATCGTCTTGGCGGCATCGTTGGTGCTCTGGCCGATATGCTGGCCAACCGCGGTGAAGGTCTCGGCGATCACATTGGCGCGCGAGACGAGTTGCGCCTCGGCGTTCGACACCTGCTCGTTGAGCTTCTGGC
>NZ_RZPL01001129.1:0-1052 GCF_004022805.1 Mesorhizobium sp. M7A.F.Ca.CA.002.04.1.1
GTAGAAAGGCTGGCTGCCGCGGGTGATCTCGCGCCCGGCGACCAGCAGCGTGTAGACGATGATCAGCATGGCCAGCGTGGCGATCGAGGCGCTCGATCCGGAAAGCCTTAGCAGCGGCGCACCGGTCAGCAGGCCGACGACGACCGCCAGAGCCAGGACGATGGCCAGCGCTGCGACGAAGGAGAGTTGATGGCCGGCGAGGAATTGCGGCAGGTCGCGCAGCGCCGTTCGCTGCAGTGCCGTCGGCATGGTGAGGATGCCTGTCGCATAGGCGCCGAGGCCGACAAAGGCCGCCTGGCCGAACGAGACGATGCCGCTGTTGCCGGAGAATATCTGCAGGCCGAGCACCGCCGTCAGCATGATCGCGGCATAGGTGACGACGCGTTGCATGGCGGCGCCGCCGAAGATGAAGGCGGCAAGCGCCACCAGCAACAGCACCGCGACCATGCACAGGGCATCGGCCGTGGCGTTGCGGAACGCGGCCGGCATGAAGCCGGAACTCTTGCTCTCGCTCGTCGTCACCGACGCCATCACGCGGCCCTGAAGCGATCGGGTGAAAACGGGGCCAGGATCGGTTGCGCGCCTTGGGTGACCAGCTTGGCCACCGCCTCGCCGACTGCCGGCCCGGTCTTGAAGCCGTGGCCGGAAGACCCCGCCGAAACGACCAGCCCTTCGACATCAGGCATGGCGCCGATGACCGGCAGATCGTCGGGGCTCATGTCGTAGAGACCGGCATAGCCCGGCCGGATGCCAAGCTCGGCCATGGCCGGCACGCGGCTGGCGAAGGTCTCCAGGATCTCGACCGATTCCTGCTCCTCGACACCTTCCATGTAATCATCGGGATTTTCGACGAAGCGTGGACGGCCTGCATGTTCGTGGCGCAGGCCGGTGCCGCCGCCGGCCCAGGTCCCGGCGAGGATGACGCCGTCATTGTCTGGCCGCGCATAGTTGCAGGAAATGTCGTCGCACCAGGCGAACGGCATGACCTGCCTTGCCTTGCCGGCAGCGTCGAGCACGGCCATCGGATGGCGCTCGACATGCAGCGGCAGATC
>NZ_RZPL01000112.1:0-4309 GCF_004022805.1 Mesorhizobium sp. M7A.F.Ca.CA.002.04.1.1
CCAGAACGGGGTGTAGACCTTGCTCGTCTCGGTGCCGTCGCTGCCGGTGTCCTCGATGATGATGCCGCGGTTGACCCAGTCATCGACAACCGCTTGCGGCAGCTTCGCCAGCGCCGCCTTCGCCGCATCGCCGAAAGGATAGAACGGCACGTTTTGCGCCTTCAGCTCAGCGCTGATGTCGATGCCGAGCGCCAACACCTTCTGCTCGAGCTGCGGCTTTGCGGCGACACCGTCGATCGTCACCTCGAAACCGAGGAAATTATCGCTCTGATTTTCAGGAATCGCCGGGATTTCTTCGGGATTGCCCGATATGTCGGGCATCGGGAAGGCGACGATGGCCTGGACATCCTGATCGGTGTTGTTGTGGAAGACATAGTCGACCGTGACCTTTTCCGGCGAGATGAAAAGGTCCTCGCTTTGCATCGCCACGGCATCGCTGCGCGACAGGATCAGGCCGCCGGTGCCAAGTTCGGCAACCGAATCATTGGCGAAAGCGGGTGCGGACGACAAGGCCAGCACGGCGGTCAGAACATATCGCAACATGGAAGCCCCCTCGGCTGGAATGCCTGCAGGACCCTAGCCGTTTCAATGTGGCGTTCAAAGCCCTTCCGTATCCGCGGACGCACCAAAGGGAGATGGACTGCGGTCTGGACACGCGCCAGCGCGGTCTGGACACGCGCCAGCGCGGTCTGGACACGCGCCAGCGCGGTCTGGACTAACGGGTTCCGATCGGGCAGGAGTTCGCCCATGCGCAAGCTTCTCGTCATCGGCATCGGCGCCGGCAATCCCGACCACATGACCGTTCAGGCCATATCAGGCCTGAACCAGGCGGATGTGCTGTTCATTCCCGACAAGGGCGCGAAAAAAAATGAATTGGCCGAACTGCGCCGTCAGATCTGCGACCGCTTCGTCACCAATCCGAAGTCGCGGCGCGTCGAATTCGACGTGCCGGTGCGCGACCTCCCGGTAGAAGATGGGCCGGCGCCCTCCTACCGCTCGACCGTCGATGACTGGCATGAAGCCATCGCCGCCATTTACGAAGGCCTGATCCGCGACGAGATTGCAGGCGACGGCTGCGGCGCCTTCCTGATCTGGGGCGACCCTTCGCTCTATGACAGCGCGTTGCGCATCCTTGAGCGCGTGCGCCTGCGAGGCGATGTGGCGTTCGAGCTTGAGGTCATCCCCGGCATCACCGCCGTCCAGGCACTTGCCGCCAGCCACAAGATGGCGCTGAACCGCATCGGCGATTCCGTCCTCATTACCACCGGCCGCCGCCTGACCGAAGAAGGCATGCCGGACAATGCCGGCAGCGCGGTCGTCCTGCTGGACGGCAAATGCGCCTTCAACACGCTGGCCGACAAGGATGTCGTCATCCATTGGGGCGCCTATCTCGGAACGGAAGACGAGATCACCCTCTCCGGCAGGATCGGTGACATCGGCGCAAAGATCGAAAAAGTTCGAGAGGAAGCTCGTCGGCGGAAGGGCTGGATCATGGACAGCTATTTGCTGCGCAAGCCCGAATAGGAAGGCAATAGGGGAGTAAGGCAGTAGGGGAGTAGGTGAATGACGTTTTGTGTTGGAAGACAGCACGCGAATGCCTCCCTACTGCCCTACTGCCCTACTGCCCTACTGCCCTACTGCCCTACTCCCTCACCCAGCCTCAATCTCCGCCTGCAACGCCTCCATATGCGTCGCTGCCGCGGCCGCCGCCGCGCGCTCGATGGCGCGGAAGCGGCTGACCACTGCCAGGCCGACCGCCGTCAACTGTGCGCCGCCGCCCTTGCGGCCGCCGGTCTGTGCCGCCACCAGCGGCTTGCCGAATACCCGGTTCATGTCCTCGACCAGGTCCCAGGCGTGCTTATAGGACATCTCCATGCCGCGCGCGGCGGCCGAGATGGAGCCGAAGGCGGCGATCTGTTCCAGGAGCTTGATCTTGCCCGGCCCGACGCGCCCGTCGGGATCGAGATTTATCCGCAAGCTCAGCGACGGCATCTTTGCTCTCCGCGGTCACATCCCAACATCATACTAGAAGCTCCCTGGCGAAACCGCTATTCCAAAAAGACATAGCGGGATCATCCACCCGTCTCGGGGGGCAGGCCGGCGCCGGTGTTCGCCCGATCGAAGCTCACCGTCTTGATCACCGCGAAAACCTTGCCGCCAAGATGAAGCTTCAGCGCCTGCCGCGACTGTTCGGTGATGCGGGCAAGCACGGTTGCGCCATTGCAGTCGATACCGACCTCGACCGCCGGTCCCTCGCCGGGGCTCATCGCGGTAATGGTTCCCGGCAGGATGTTGAGCGCGCTGAGACCCCTCGGCTTTTCGGTGGCGATCATCACATCGCGGGCGCGGATACGGATGCGCACCGGCGTACCTGTCTTCATCGCCAGCTGTGGCACCCGGAGCTCGCCCGCAGCCGAGCCGAGCACGGTCATGCCGAAACTCTCGTCGTGATGCAGCACCTTGGTGTCCAGCACGGCGCCGCCCTCACCGCGCTCCTCCGCCGGCAACAGGTCGAGCCTTTGCATCACCGCCTCGGTCGGCCCGCTGGCAACGACATTGCCCTGCGCCAGCATCACCACGTCGCTGGCCAGCCGCGCCACTTCGGCGACCGAATGACTGACATAGACGATCGGGATTTTGATCTCGTCGCGCAGCCTTTCGACATAGGGCAGGATTTCGGCCTTGCGCGCCTCGTCGAGCGAGGCCAGCGGTTCGTCCATGAGCAGCAGTCTGGGGCTGGCAAGCAATGCCCGGCCGATCGCCACACGCTGTTTCTCGCCACCTGAGAGCTTTGCCGGCCGCCTGTTCATGAGCGGCCCGATGCCGAGCAGGTCGACGACGGCATCGATATCGGCGTAGCGCTCCGCCGGCGGCGTGAACCAGCGGCCGTAGCGAAGATTGCCGGCAACGCTCAAATGCGGAAACAGCCTTGCGTCCTGGAACACCATGCCGATGCGGCGCTTGTGCTTCGGCACGAAAATGCCGGCACCGGTATCGACCAGCACACGGCCGTCAACCTCGATGCGTCCCTTGTCGGGCCGGATCAGCCCGGCAATCATGCCGATCAGCGTCGTCTTGCCCGACCCCGACGCTCCGAACAGCGCCGTCAGCCGCCCGGCGCTTTCGAAGCGGGCGCCGATGGCGAAACCGCCCTGCCGATGGCTGATGTCGACGAGAACGCTCATTCGATGTCCAGCCGCCGGCCGACACGCCGCGCCAGCACCTCCGAAGCCACAAGTGCTGCCATGGAGATGACAATGGAAATCAGCGTCAGGCGGAGCGCCCCTTCATCGCCACCCGGCACCTGCGTGAAGGTGTAGATCGCCGACGGCAATGTCTGCGTCTCATTGGGAATGTTGGAAACGAAGGTGATGGTGGCGCCGAACTCGCCCATCGCCTTGGCGAAGGCCAGGATGGCGCCGGCGATCAGCCCGGGCAGGATCAACGGCAGCGTGATGGTGGCAAACACCCAGAGCGGATTGGCGCCGAGCGTTCCCGCCGCCGCTTCCATCCTACGGTCCACCGCCTCGATCGACAGCCGGATCGCCCGCACCATCAGGGGAAAGCCCATGACGCCGCAAGCCAGCGCCGCACCTGTCCAGCGGAAGGAGAAGACGATGCCGAAATGCTCGGCCAGGAAGGCACCGGCCGGACCGCGCCGGCCGAAGGTGAGCAGCAGCAGATAGCCGGTCACCACCGGCGGCAGGATCAGCGGCAGATGCACCAGCCCGTTGAGAACCGTCTTGCCCCAGAACTGTCCCCGGGCAAGCAGAAGCGCGATCAAGATGCCCGGCGGCAGGCTGGCGAGCATCGCCACCGTTGCCACCTTGATGGACAGCCGGACCGCATTCCATTCGTCGGGAGTGAGGTCCAGCAGCCAGTTCATAGTGCCCCTTGGAACTCAGTTGCTCGGCGCGAGCACGGTAAATCCCTGATCCTTGAACAGCGCGGCCGCCTTGGCCGACTGCAGGCATTTCAGGAAAGCCGGCGTATCCTTGTCCTTCGAATCGGCGGTCTGGGCAACCGGATAGATGATCGGCGGATGCGAATCCTCCGGGAAGGTGCCGATCACCTTGACCCCCTTTTCGGCATGCGCGTCGGTGGCATAGACAATGCCAAGGGCGGCTTCGCCCGTCGAAACCAGTTTCAGCGCCGCGCGCACGTTTTCGGCCTGCGCCACCTTGCCCTCGACCGAGGACCAGACGCCGAGCGATTCAAGCGCGGCCTTGCCGTATTTGCCGGCCGGCACCGCCTTGAAATCTCCCATGGCGAGCTTGCCGTCGCCGATCAGCTTGGCGAGGTCGAAACC
>NZ_RZPL01000112.1:4319-10659 GCF_004022805.1 Mesorhizobium sp. M7A.F.Ca.CA.002.04.1.1
TCCTGTTGTCGACCGCCGAGTCCTTCGGCGCCACCAGCACGATCTGATTGCCGAGCAGCTTCACTTCGGTGTCCGGCTTGGTCAGCTTCTTGTCGGAGAGATATTTCATCCAGTCGAGATCGGCCGAGATGAAGACGTCGGCAGGCGCCCCGCCCTCGATCTGCTTGGCCAGCGCCGAGCTCGCGGCATAGGAGACAGTCGCCGCCTCGCCGACATCGACCTCGCAGGCCTTGTTCACCGCGTCGAGCGCGTCCTTGAGGCTGGCTGCGGCAAACACCACCACCTTGTCTTCCGCATGCGCTGCCGGCACGACTGCCATCAGCGCCGCAGCCAAACCGCCAATGGCGATCGCCCTAGATCCGAAACCTGTGCGCGTCATGGAAAACTCTCCCTGGTTTGAAATCCGGCCGGCTCGAAGCCTGCTGACCGATATATCCGTATGAATATAACAAGGGAAGGCCCGGCGCCTCATGAAAGCGTCTGTACGACACCAATTGTTTTGGTAAGACCGGGAAAAGAAACCTTGGAAAGGAAACTCCGGTGAAGATCAGCGCCCGCAACGTCCTCAAGGGAACGATCGCCGAGATCGTCAAGGGAGCCACCACCTCGCATGTCAGGATCGACATTGGCGGCGGCGCCATCGTCACCGCCTCGATCACCAACGAGGCCGTCGCCGATCTCAAGCTCGAAAAGGGCAAGCAGGCCTATGCCGTGGTCAAAGCCTCGGACGTGATGGTCGGCATCGACTGAAATTTGCGGCCTTAGACCGCGATCGGCGCCTTGATCGACGCGTCGGCGACGTAGTTTTCCAGCCGGAAATCCTCGAAACGGAAGGCGAAGAGGTCCTTCACCTCCGGATTGATCCACATCGTCGGCAGCGTCCTCGGCGTGCGCCGCAGCTGTTCGCGTGCTTGCTCGAAATGGTTCGAGTAGAGGTGCGCATCGCCAAGTGTGTGGACGAAATCGCCGGGTTTCAGCCCTGTCACCTGCGCCACCATCAAGGTCAGCAGGGCATAGGACGCGATGTTGAACGGCACGCCAAGGAAGATATCGGCGGAACGCTGGTAGAGTTGGCAGGAAAGCCGCCCTTCCGAAACATAGAACTGGAACAGGCAGTGGCAGGGCGGCAGCGCCATCGCTTCCACCTCGGCTGGGTTCCATGCCGAAACAATCAGCCGCCGCGATTGAGGATTTCTGCGTATCTCCTTGAGAAGATTCGCGATCTGGTCGATCGAGCCGCCATGGCCGTCCGGCCAGGAACGCCACTGCTTGCCGTAGACCGGGCCGAGATCGCCATTCTCGTCGGCCCATTCGTCCCAGATCGAGACGCCATGGTCGGTGAGATATTTGATGTTGGTGTCGCCGGCCAGGAACCACAGAAGCTCATGGATGATCGACTTGAGATGCAGCTTCTTGGTTGTGGTGACGGGAAAGCCGCGCGCCAGGTCGAAACGCATCTGGTAGCCGAAGACGGAGCGCGTTCCGGTGCCGGTGCGGTCGCCGCGGTCGGCGCCGTTGTCCAGCACGTGCTGCAGGAGGTCGAGATACTGGCGCATCGGTTCCGGCTCGATTCGGTTGTCCAGCCATCATAACTGACAGACGGGCGATCGAACACCACAAAGCAGCGCGCAAGCTATGCCCGAAGCCAGTCAGTCCCCAACAACATCACCGGCTGGCGCATGGACCGCGCCAGCCCGGCGAATTGAAGCGCGGCCGTCAGAGGGAGCCGAGTTTACCCAGGTCCTTGGCAACCAGGTAGTAGAAGGTAACCCGGTTCTTGGTGTTGTCGGCGGCCATCGCCTTGCAGACCTTCTCGATCGAAGCGTCGGCCTTGCTGTCGTCCGATATGCCGAGCTTCTTGGCAACCCAGCCAGCCTTGACGCGCTCCAGTTCCTTCGGATCGGTGCAAGACACCAGCGAGGAATCGCGGTTCCGAAGCGCAATGCCAAGATGCTTCACGATTTTGTCGACCACGTCGGCACTCGCCGAGGCATCGTATTTCTTCACGTCTGCAAGATAGTCGGCCATCAAAATTCCCCTCGTCGGCGCCACGGATCCGATCGATGAGGGCTGTGGCGCGCTGCTGCAACTTGTGCGCTATGTCGGTAACTCCTCACCGGGGCAAAGCTTCGGTTGAGACCGCGCTCAAGTCAACCCTTCGGACTTGCGGTTTTGACACGGGGACAAAGTGCCATTGCGGCCTTTCATTTCCTGCGATCGCCCCCTATATTCGGTTTGTCGGCTTGACCGACTATGGCGATAAATGGGCGATGAAATAAGCCGTTCGGACCCGGGGGCGGTACCCGGCGCCTCCACCAAAAGCCGCTGTTGACGACAGAGCGGTTTTTGCTGGGGGCGAAATAGGATCGACGAAGGTGTAAAGATCGTACTTTTGCCCGGCATGGTACCACCGTCATCGGGCTAAACCTGTAGTTGCAAATGACAACTATGCGGAAGCACGTCTCGCCGCGTAAGCGGTGCGATAGCTTCAAATCAAGCCCTAGAGGTTCGCACTTCTAGGCGGGGTTCGGAGGTACCTGGCAACAGAAACCTCCACTTCTCCCCTCCTCGGATATCCAGCATGCGCGACGGCAGTTCCGCCGCGAACGCGCCCTGCCGCGTGCTCCCTCTCCATGGACAAAACATGCAAAACGATTCCGATCGCTTTTTTGTGCTGACCGGCGGTCCCGGCTCCGGCAAGACCACCTTGATCGAAGCCCTGCGCCGGGCAGGCTTTGCCGCCTCGGTCGAAGCCGGGCGTGGTATTATCCGCGACCAGTCCGCCATTGGCGGACCCGCTTTGCCCTGGCACGATCGCGCCCTGTTTGCCGAGTTGATGCTGTCATGGGAGATGCGCTCGTATCAAATTGCGCTAGAACAGACCGGGCGTCCTGTTTTTTTCGATCGAGGCGTTCCGGACACGCTCGGCTATCTCAGCCTGAGCGGCCTGCCGATACCCGAACACGCCCACGCTGCCGCAGAGCGCTTCCGCTATCATCGGCGCGTCTTCGTCGCCCCGCTTTGGCCGGAGATCTTCGCGCAGGACAAAGAGCGCAGGCATACGCTCGACGAGGCCGAGCGTACCCACCATGCGCTGGTCGGCGTCTATACGGAACTGGGCTATGAGATGGTTCCGTTGCCGCTGGCCCCCGTCGAGGCGCGGCTGCGCTTCGTGCTGGCGCAAACCGGGGTGTAGCCTTGAAGTCGGACGCAATCGAGCGGGATGCACTATTCAATTCGAATGCATCCCGCTCTGGGGTCTATACCAGTCCCTGGCCGATCTCATCGGTTGCACTGGCGAAGGTCTCGCCGGGCAAGAGCATCTCATTATGGGCTCTGCCCGTCCGGATCATCGGAAGGCAATTGGCGAGTTCGGCAACACGGCAGTCGAAGAGCACCGGCCGGTTTACATCGATCATTTCCTGAATCGCATCATCGAGGTCGGCCGGCTTCTCACAACGTATGCCGACCGCACCGAACGCTTCAGCCAGTTTGACGAAATCGGGCAAAGTTTCGGAATAGGAATGCGCCAGGCGGTTTCCGTGAAGCATTTGCTGCCACTGGCGAACCATGCCCATGTAAGAGTTGTTCAAGATGAATATCTTGATAGGCGCATTGTACTGAACCGCCGCCGACATCTCTTTCATCGTCATCTGGACAGATGCGTCGCCGGCAATATCGATGACAAGGCTTTCCGGGTGCGCGATCTGCACGCCCAATGCCGCCGGCAAGCCATAGCCCATCGTACCAAGGCCGCCCGACGTCATCCAGCGACGCGGCTTTTCGAAACCGTAGAACTGGGCCGCCCACATCTGATGCTGGCCAACTTCGGTCGTAATGTAGGTGTCGCGATCCTTCGTCAGCGCGTAGAGACGCTCGACCGCGTATTGCGGCATGATCACCTCGTTGCTCATTTCGTAAGAGAAGGAGTTGCGCCCGCGCCAGCGCGCGATCTGTTTCCACCATTCGTCGAGGCGTCTTCTGTCAGGGTTTTGCGGCAGCGCACGCCATGAGCGAACCAGGCTGTCCACCACCTTGCCGGCATCGCCCTGAATGCCGACGTCGGCACGGACGGTCTTGTTGATCGAGGACGGATCGATATCGACATGGATCTTCCTTGAGCTCGGTGAAAAAGCCTCCACGCGCGAAGTCACGCGATCGTCAAAGCGGGCGCCGATGCAGAGCATAACGTCGCACTCATGCATGGCCATGTTCGCTTCGTACGATCCGTGCAGGCCGACCATTTTCAGCCAGTTCTTGCCGGATGCCGGATATGCGCCAAGCCCCATGAGGGTCGAGGTGATCGGGAAATCAGTCAGTTCGACAAGCTCCCGCAGCAGTCTCGATGCCTCCATGCCGGAATTGACGATGCCACCGCCGGTATAAATGACTGGACGACGGGCATTGGCCATCAACTCTATCGCCTTGCCGATCTCGTTGATGTCGCTCTCCACCGTCGGCCGACAGCTCTTCAGTGCAGCAGCATCCGAGGGCGGCGTGTACACGCCGGTGGCAAACAGGACGTCCTTTGGCATGTCGACGAGGACAGGTCCCGGTCGTCCGGACTTGGCGATGTGAAAAGCCCTGTGGATCGTTGACGCCAGTTCGTTGACGTCCTTGACCAACGAATTGTGCTTGGTGCAGGGCCGCGTAATGCCGACCGTGTCGCATTCCTGAAAGGCATCGGAGCCGATCAGCGTTGTCGGCACCTGTCCTGTCAGGCAGACGATCGGCACCGAATCCATAAGCGCATCCTGCAGTGGCGTTACCGCATTTGTCGTGCCTGGACCGGATGTGACGAGCATGACGCCGACCTTGCCCGTAGACCGTGCATAGCCTTCGGCGGCATGGCCCGCACCTTGCTCATGGCGCACGAGGATATGCTTGATGTCATCCTGTTGGAATATCTCGTCGTAGATCGGCAGCAAGGCGGCGCCAGGATAGCCGAAGACATGCTCTACGCCATTGTCTCTGAGTGCATGGAGAACGATCTCCGCGCCTGTCATGCGCTTGCTCGCGGTTTGAATAGGGTTCTCGCCCGTCATGGTTCTGATCCGTGGTGTATTGCGTGATGAGGATGATTGACGGGGCATCGCCCGGATTTCGGGCATAAAAAAAGGCCCCGTCAGGAGCCTGTTTACCGCGCATGGGTGGCTATCGCCGGATGGTTACACCATCCTGCCCATGCGCTTTCCTACCACCACGAGAGCCGTTGCGATCATCATGACCATCGCTGCTACAGCCGAAACCGGGCGTCGTCAACGCCTTTCGGACGGAACTGTCCGCGCCCAATGGCAAAGAGGCCGGCATGAGCCGGCCCCTTCGTTCTCATCGAAAGTCTACTACTCGGCCGGCGCCTCGACGGCCTCGCGAGAGCGGCCGAGCGTGACCTTGGCCAGCGTGAAGGAAATCACCGCGCAGAGCGTGATGCCGGCCACCATCGGCAGCGGCGTACCGTCGAAGAACACGCCGGCAACACCCATGGCCAGTGCGCCGATGGCGAAATGCAGCGTGCCCATCAGCGCTGACGCCGTGCCGGCAATCTGGCCATGCTCTTCCATGGCCAGCACCGACGTGGTCGGAATGACCAGACCAAGGAAGCCGTAGCCGACGAACAGCAGCGCCGCCATCACGTCGAGCCGGTCGATGCCCGTCGCCATCACCGCGAACAGCACCACCATCGTCGTGGCATAGCCGGTCACCGCAACGCGCACCACGCGCCTCAGGCCGAAGCGCTCGGCCAGCAGCCCCGTCATCTGCGACATGCCGATGAAGGCGACCGCGTTGATCGAGAAGAACACGCTGTAGACCGAAGGCGACAGGCCGTAATGGTCGATCAGGATGAACGACGAGCTCGACAGATAGACGAAGAAGCTGGCAATGCCGAAGCCGGCAATCGCCGTGAGGCCGAGGAAGTTACGGTCGCCCATCAGGAAGCGGTAGGCCGACAGCGCGGTGCCGAAGGAGGACCCGGCGCGATCTTCCACCGGCCGCGTCTCCTTGAGCGAGGTCGCCAGAAGGATGGTGGCCAGCAGAGCCGCGCCCGTCACCGTCCAGAACACGGCACGCCAGCCGAAATTCTCGATGATCACGCTGCCGGTCAGCGGCGCCAGGATCGGCGACACCGAAAATACCAGCATCAGCAAGGACATCAGCTTGGCAGCCTCATTGCCGGTATGCAGGTCGCGCACGATGGCGCGCGGAACGGCCATGCCGGCGCTGGCGCCAAGCCCCTGCAGGAAGCGGAAAGCGATCAGCCATTCGATGGTCGGCGCCATTGCCGAACCGATGCCGCCGACCATGAACAGCGCAAGGCCGCCGTAGAGCGGCAGCTTGCGGC
>NZ_RZPL01001130.1:0-1052 GCF_004022805.1 Mesorhizobium sp. M7A.F.Ca.CA.002.04.1.1
GTCTGACGTCGTCTCCTCGATCTGGCCCTTGATCTGAGCGACGCGCGCCTGGATGGTCGCCTTGGTGCCGGCACCGTCGATGATCGTGGTGGTGTCCTTCTCGATCAGCACGCGCTTGGCGCGGCCGAGCATCTCGATGGTGACGTTTTCGAGCTTGATGCCGAGGTCCTCGGAGATCATCTGGCCCGACGTGAGCACGGCGATGTCTTCCAGCATCGCCTTGCGGCGATCGCCGAAGCCAGGCGCCTTGACGGCCGCGACCTTGAGGCCGCCGCGCAGCTTGTTGACGACCAGCGTCGCCAGAGCCTCGCCCTCGACGTCCTCGGAGATGATCAGCAGCGGCCTGCCGCTCTGCACCACCGCTTCGAGGATCGGCAGCATCGCCTGCAGATTGCCGAGCTTCTTCTCGTGGATGAGGATGTAGGGTTCTTCCAGCTCGACGCGCATCTTGTCGGCATTGGTGACGAAATAGGGCGAGAGATAGCCGCGGTCGAACTGCATGCCTTCGACGACGTCGAGTTCGGTCTCTGCGGTCTTGGCTTCCTCGACGGTGATGACGCCGTCATTGCCGACCTTGTCCATAGCCTTGGCGATCATCTCGCCGACGCTGGCATCGCCATTGGCGGCGATGGTGCCGACCTGCGCGATCTCGGCCGACGACTTGACCTTCTTGGCGCGCGCCTGGATTTCCTTGACCACGGCGGAAACCGCCTGGTCGATGCCGCGCTTCAAATCCATGGGATTCATGCCGGCGGCGACCAGCTTGGCGCCTTCGCGCAGGATCGAGGCGGCCAGCACCGTGGCGGTGGTGGTGCCGTCACCGGCGAGGTCGTTGGTCTTCGAGGCCACTTCGCGCACCATCTGGGCGCCCATGTTCTCGAACTTGTCGGCAAGCTCGATTTCCTTGGCGACGGTGACGCCGTCCTTGGTGATGCGCGGCGCGCCATAGGCCTTGTCGATGATGACGTTGCGGCCCTTGGGGCCGAGCGTGACCTTCACAGCATTGGTAAGGATCTCGACGCCGCGCAGCATGCGGTCGCGCGCGTCGGTGG
>NZ_RZPL01001131.1:0-1051 GCF_004022805.1 Mesorhizobium sp. M7A.F.Ca.CA.002.04.1.1
TCGTCGATCAGCTCGAGATTGGCGACGCCGGCGGCAACGCAGATCGGATGTGCCGAATAGGTCCAGCCATGGCCGAGCGAACCGAGCTTGTCGGAGCCCTCAACCAGCACCTGCCACATCTTGTCGGCGACGATGACGCCCGACAGCGGCGCATAGGCCGAGGTCAGGCCCTTGGCGATGGTGATCAGGTCCGGCTTGATGCCGTAATGGTCGGAGCCGAACATGGTGCCCAGTCGGCCGAAGCCCGTCACCACTTCGTCGGCGACCAGAAGCACGTCGTACTTCTTCAACACCGCCTGGATCTTTTCCCAATAGCCGGCCGGCGGCGGCACGATGCCGCCAGTGCCGAGGATCGGCTCGCCGATGAAGGCAGCGACGGTTTCCGGGCCTTCGGCCAGGATCATCTCCTCGAGCTTGTCGGCACAATGCTGCGAAAACTGCTCCTCGCTCATCGAACGGTCGGCGCGGCGGAAGTAGTAGGGTGCCTCGGTGTGCAGGATCGGCGCGCGCGGCAGGTCGAAGGCGTTGTGGAACAGGTCGAGCCCGGTCAGCGATCCCGTCATCACGCCCGAGCCGTGATAGCCGCGCCAGCGCGAAATGATCTTCTTCTTCTCCGGCCGGCCGAGCACGTTGTTGTAGTACCAGATCAGCTTGATGTTGGTTTCGTTGGCATCCGAACCGGAGAGGCCGAAATAGACCCGCGACATGCCCTGCGGCGCGCGATCGATGATCATCTTGGCCAGCGTGATCGAGGCCTCGGTACCGTGGCCGACATAGGCGTGGTAATAGGCGAGGTTCTTCGCCTGGGCGGCGATGGCGTCAGCGATCTTCTGGCGGCCGTAGCCGACATTGACGCAATAGAGCCCGGCGAAGGCATCGAGGCTCTTCCTGCCATTGTTGTCCCACACGGTGACGCCTTCACCGCCGGCCATGATGCGTGTCGGGCTTTCGCCCCGCGCGTGCGTGCCCATATGGGTCGAGGGATGGAAGAAGTGGTCGCGATCCCAGGCGGCGAGTTCGTTGGACTGGTCGAGCATTTTTTAACCTGTCT
>NZ_RZPL01001132.1:0-1051 GCF_004022805.1 Mesorhizobium sp. M7A.F.Ca.CA.002.04.1.1
CTCCCGCGGCGGGCGCCGTTTTTGTGGCCAACCCTCGGGAGGAGGTGAAGGTCGGGCCGATTCGTCATCGCCGGGGAGGAGGTCGGCTTTGACGAAAACTCTTTCGCTGTTTGAAAAGGAGCGAAACCTTTGGGGCAAAATTCGATTTGCCGGGAAACAACGCCCGCCGCGGGAGGAGGTGCGGCGGGCGCCGTTTTGGTGGTCAACCCTTGGGAGGAGGTAAGGGGTGACCGTATTCGTCAAGGTCGGGGAGGAGGTCGACCCTGGCGAAATTCTGTCTAGATCGCCTGGCGGGCGATGATCTTGATTTCGTCGCGGACGATACCGAGATCATGCAGCTGGCGGTTCGAAAGGCGACCCAGCTCGGTAACCGTCTCGCGATAAACGCGCCAGTTACGATAGTTGCGGATCAGGTTCATTGTCGTTCTCTTTTTCAAAACTGGTTCGGACCATTCGCGGTCCGAAGAATTAGACCGCCTTGCGAGCGACGTAAGGAATGTCGCTGCGGCTGATGCCGAGGTCGGTCAGTTCACGGTTGCTCAGGCGGCTCAGCTCGGACACGGTGTCCCTGTAGCGGCGCCAGTTGCGGTAGTTGCGGATCAGGTTCATGGTAGTTCTCGTTTCGTCTTTCTTGCGGATCATTCCGTTTGTGTACGAACTATAAATAGGCGGACCCATATCGATTTAAAAGCGCTATGGCTGCATGGCAGCAATGCAAATTGTGCAATGCAGCATTAACGCTCGTTCACGGACCTGACACAAAGAAACCCGAATCGGAAAATGCCTAAGCGTCAACGGCTTGACCGGATCGGCTGCAAAAAAGACCAAACTTGGGGGGGAGAAGCAGCATGGCGAGCTATTCGTCGCGGGTCAGGGCGGATATCGCGCGCTGGCAGCAGGCCGGCATGATCGACGCCGCGACGGCCGATTCGCTGGCGCGCGATGTCGAGGCCAACGAGCGCAAGTCGCTGAGCTTCGGCTCGATCCTGGCTATGATGGCCGCCTTGCTGTTCGGCGCCGCCATCCTGATTTTCGTCGCCGCCAATTGGGA
>NZ_RZPL01001133.1:0-1051 GCF_004022805.1 Mesorhizobium sp. M7A.F.Ca.CA.002.04.1.1
ATAGTGGACGGCGGCCGCCGGCCAGGCGCGAAAGCCGGCCGCCTCGTAACGGCGCACGATCGCGAGCATGCTTGCCGGATGCCTGGAGCTCAAAACCGTCAGCTCCGGTAATCGCCATTGATGGCGACATATTCCTTGGTGAGGTCGCAGGTCCACACCGTCGCCTTGCCGCGGCCAATGCCGATATCGGCGCGGATGCGGATATCGTCGCGCTTCATGTAGGCCGACGTCGCCGCCTCGGAATAGCCGGGGTCGCGCTCGCCTTCATGCGCCAGCCTGTTGTCGCCGAACCAGATCGACAGCCGGTCGCGATCGGCGGGTTCGCCGGCCTTGCCGACGGCCATGACGACGCGGCCCCAATTGGCGTCCTCGCCGGCGACTGCCGTCTTGACCAGCGGCGAATTGGCGATCGACAGCGCGATGCGCTTGGCCGAGCGCGCCGATTTGGCGCCGGTGACGGTGACTTCGACCTGCTTGCGGGCGCCTTCGCCGTCGCGCACCACCTGCAGCGCCAGCGATTTCAGCACCTTGCCGAGCGCCCGGCGGAACGTGCCGAGACGGGCATCCTTGGGATCGGTTATCTCCGGCGCGCCGCGCCTGGCGGCCTTGCCGGTGGCGAAGATCAGCAGCGTGTCGCTGGTCGAGGTGTCGCTGTCGACGGTGACCGCGTTGAAAGTCTTGGCCGTGCCGCGCGACAACAGATCCTGCAGGACAGGTGCGGCGATCGGCGCGTCGGTGGCGATGAAGGAGAGCATCGTCGCCATGTCGGGCGCGATCATGCCGGCGCCCTTGGAAATGCCGTTGATGGTGACATCGGTGTCGCCGAGCTTGACGGTCGCGGTCGCCACTTTCGGATAGGTATCCGTGGTCATGATCGCCTTTGCCGCTTCGGTCCACAGCTCGGGCTTGCCCTTGCTGACCAGCCCCGCGAGCAGATGGCTGAATTTGCTGGTGTCGAGCGGCTCGCCGATGACGCCGGTCGAGGCCATGAAAACCTCCGCTGCCGTGCAGCCGGCCGCCTTCGCCGCCGCCTCGCCGGTCAGTGCGGTCG
>NZ_RZPL01001134.1:0-1048 GCF_004022805.1 Mesorhizobium sp. M7A.F.Ca.CA.002.04.1.1
TTTGTAGGCCTCGGCAGCCTGCTCCTTGTGGCCGTTCTTGTAGGCGGAGAAGCCGAACTGGAAGACCGCCCAGGGGCTCGATTGCGGCTTCACCCCGGTCTTGTCGTCGAACACCTTGTCGTCGAAGGCCATGGCCTGGCCGACGGCGCCAAAGGTCGCGCCAAACGTGGCGGCCACGACCAGTGCCGAAAAGACAGATGACCTCAACAACTCAGATGTCCGCATAACAGTGTGTTTCTTTCGCACCGCCCGGATGGGTCACCGCGCCATCGCGCGCTGGCCCCACCGTCTGTGCATATTTCCATATCGCGCCCGACTGATAATCGGTCGCGCGCGCCTTCCATGTCTTTGCCCTCGCCGCCAGTTCGCTATCGGACAACGCCACGTCGATCGTGCCGTTCACCGCGTCGATCGAGATCACGTCACCATCCCTGAGCAGTCCGATCGGGCCACCCACGGCTGCTTCGGGGCCGACATGGCCGATGCAGAAACCGCGCGTCGCGCCCGAGAAGCGCCCGTCGGTGATCAGAGCCACCTTGCCGCCCATGCCCTGGCCGTAGAGTGCTGCCGTCGTCGACAGCATCTCGCGCATGCCGGGGCCGCCGCGCGGTCCTTCGTAGCGAATGACGAGAACCTCGCCTTCCCTGTAGTTGCGATGCGTCACCGCCTCGAAACATTCCTCTTCTGAATCGAAGCAGCGTGCCGGCCCGGAGAATTTCAACTCCGCCATGCCCGCGACCTTCACGATCGCGCCTTCGGGGGCCAGGTTTCCCTTCAAGCCCACGACACCGCCGGTTTGGGTAATGGGTCTGTTGGCCGGGCGGACCACATCCTGATGCTCATTCCAGACAACGTGCTGCATGTTTTCGGCCAAAGTGCGGCCAGTCACCGTCATGCAGTCGCCATGCAGATAGCCGTGGTCGAGCAGGGTCTTCATCAGCAGCGGAATGCCGCCGGCCTCGAACATGTCCTTGGCGACATATTTGCCGCCCGGCTTGAGGTCGGCGATGTAAGGCGTCTTCTCGAAGATCTTGGCCACGTCGAACAG
>NZ_RZPL01001135.1:0-1043 GCF_004022805.1 Mesorhizobium sp. M7A.F.Ca.CA.002.04.1.1
GCACAGCAACCGCGCTCGCGGCGGCGATCGACAAAGCGATGGCCGCGGGCAAGGTCTCGAAGGCACCGCGCGCCGACGCGGCTAGAGGCGCAAGGACATTTGCGGTCAGCACGATTGCGGCCGGCCACGCGGCCTGTCGCATCAGCATGCCGGCGAAGCGGTCGGTGCGGTCCTGATAGGTATTGCCTGTCATGACGCCGCCCGCCCAGTGGCCTCTGCAAGGTGGACCGGCCGGCCGGCGGCCGCGAGCATCTCGCGGGCGAGCGTCGGCGTCCCGGCCCTGCCGGTCGCCACCAGCCATTCGGCGACGACGCCGGCGCTGCGCTGGAAGCCGAGCGCGCAGCACACCAGGACGGTGCCGTCGCGGCGTGCATTCTCCAGCGCGCCGGCTGCCTGTTGCCGTATCGCCAGTGGCGGCGGCAACAGGTCGATCATCGGAAAGCTGATCCAGCGGCAATCGGTTGTCGCCGGCTTTTCGAGTTCGGCGGCGAGGTCGATGACCGTGCCGAAGCTGTTGGCCTCGCTTGCCGTGGGAAAGCGCCCGAGAAAGACACCTTCGGCAATCGCCACCTGGGGGGCAAGATTGCGCGTCCAGGCCCATATGTTTGCCCTGGCGCCGAGGCGATAAGGCAAGAGCAGGACACGGCTTGCAAGCGTCATGCTGCCATCGGCGGATTTCTGGAACACTTTTTCGCCTGCCCCTGCATAGGCGAGGGTGACGATGGCCAGCGCCAGCGCCGGCCAAAGCAGGAAGAGCGCGACGGCGCAAACGTAGGCACCGAGCGCGGCACCGGCCAGCGCGAGGACGGCGCCCATAGCGTAGAACCGCGCCAGCCGCCGCGCTTTCGCATCGTTGGTCAGCCGGAAGCCTGCAAACGGCAATGCGCCGCTGCGCGGAAACAGCCACAGCGCAAAGAACCCGAGCAGCGCGCCGGTCGGGATGTCGATGAAGTGATGCTGCCAGGTCGTCAGCACCGAGGCGCCGATCAGAAAGCACCAGCCGTGCCAGAGCGGCAGGAGCAACCCGCCGAGCCGGTGGCGCC
>NZ_RZPL01001136.1:0-1043 GCF_004022805.1 Mesorhizobium sp. M7A.F.Ca.CA.002.04.1.1
GGCAACGGCGCCCCGGCCGATCGACAGGCGCGGGGGCGGACGCGACCGCCGGGGCGCCGTTGCCTGAGGGGGAATGATAGAGCGGGGTGACGCCGCGGAGTGTTCGCTTTTCCGCAGTGATTGTGCGGGGTTCCGCGGGGGGAGTCGGCGATTGGCGTATGCGTTGGACGATGGCGCGGCGCGAATCTCCCTCCTTGAGGGGGAGATGTCGCCGAAGGCGACAGAGGGGGTCGGTACGACGGGACTCGACCTCCTATGTTCCATTGTTGAAAAGAGGATGCCGGCGCTTCACGCGAGACGCCCCCTCACCCAGCCTCCGCTTCGCTCGGCTGACCTCTCCCCGAGGGGAGAGGAGACTTGCAGCGCCGGCGCTTCCCTCTTCTCCCCAGCGGGGAGAAGGTGGCCGCGAAGCGGCCGGATGAGGGGGCCTTCGCTATGTTCAATACGGCCACTCACCCCTGCCCAGCGCTGCAACCGCAGCCACGATCCGCGCAAACGCTTCCGCCGCCGCCGGCACCGTGGTGCGGGCACGCAGGAAGCTGTGCACCAGCCTCGGCTCTTCGTGCCACCACGCCTTGCCGCCGGCGGCCAGAATGCGGTCGCGGTAGGTCTCGCCATCCGAGGACAACGGGTCGCATTCGGGGGTGACGATCACCGTCGGCGGCAGGCCGGTGAAATCCTTGTCGCGCAGCGGCGCAAAAGTCGGATCGTCAAGCGATTGGCGCCTGGCCGAACGGACGTCGCGGTAGAAGGCGATGTCGGCCACCGACAGCAGCGGCGCGTCGGCGTGTTCGATGTAGGAGCCGGCGCGCTCGTCGCCGCCGAGCTCGGGGTAGATCAGCACCTGGCCAATGGCAGCGCTGGCGTGGCGGCGCGTCGCCTGCGCCACCGCCGCGGCGAGATTGCCGCCGGCGCTTTCGCCGCACAGCACCAGCGGCAGGCCTGATCTCGCCGCTGCCCATTCGAAGGCGGCCACCGCATCATCGAAGGCGGCGGGATGAAGATGCTCCGGCGCCAGCCGGTAATCGACCGACAGCACGTCG
>NZ_RZPL01001137.1:0-1037 GCF_004022805.1 Mesorhizobium sp. M7A.F.Ca.CA.002.04.1.1
TGTGGAGCTTCAACAGGTTGTCCTCGATCAGGGCGAGGCGACTGATAGGCGTTTTTGACTTTAGGCTGCCATGTGGACGATGCCAATTGTATCTGTGCAGCCAGACAGGCAGTTCGGCGGCACGATGATCGGATGTCGGATAGGCAATGGCGTAGGCCCATTCGCGCAGTGCTGTCTGGATGAAGCGCTCGGCCTTGCCATTGGTCTTGGGCGTATAGGGTCTTGTCGTGACGTGCTTGAGGCCGAGATCGCGGCAGGCCTTGGCGAAGGCCTTTGATCTGTAGCAGGAGCCGTTGTCGGTCATGACGCGGGCTATCGTGACGCCGAGGCTGGCGTAATAGGCGACCGCGGCCTTGAGGAAGGCGATGGCGCACTCCTTTTTCTCGTCGGGCAGGATTTGCGAGAAGGCGATGCGGGACGCGTCGTCGATGCAGACATGGACGAACTCCCAGCCGGCGCCGCGCGACTTGCCCTTTTGCGGATCGCCGGTGATACGATGGCCGACTTGGCTGAAGCGGCCGAGCTTCTTGATGTCGATATGGATCATCTCGCCGGGATGCTCCCGCTCGTAGCGCCGGACCGGTTCGGCCGGCTCGATATCCCTGAGCCGCGACAGCCCGGCACGCTTGAGAACCCGGCTGACGGTGGCGGGCGAGACGCCGACCTCATGGGCGATGTGCTTGCCGGTCAGCCGCTGGCGACGCAAGGCTGCGATGCGCTCGGCCACGGACTGTTCGGTCAGGCTCGGCATGACGGTGGGCCGCGACGAGCGGTCGACCATGCCGGCCCGCCCTTTGGTCTTATAGCGCTCGACCCAGCGCGCCACGATCTTGGCCGACACGCCATAGACGCGCGCCGCATGGGCTTTGGAAAAAGCGCCTTCTATCACCGATAACGCCATCTCCTCTCGACGCAGCGGTGTGAGACGGGCATTCTTGTGGATGTTCATTCGGACCCTCCGATGGATGCTGAAGCGTGGTAACTCCAGTCTCCTCGGTCCGGTCCGAATGGACAACCTCTCGAAAGCTCACACCTAG
>NZ_RZPL01001138.1:0-1035 GCF_004022805.1 Mesorhizobium sp. M7A.F.Ca.CA.002.04.1.1
CGCCTTTCAGCGTGCTGTCCTTCGGCACGGCGATCGCCGAGGGCGTGTTGTAGTATTTGTTCGAGAAGTCGACCTTCTCCTTGCGCTCCGGCGTGATCGACATCGAGGCGACGATGGCGTCGAATTTACCGGCCTGGAGGGCTGGAATGATGCCGTCCCAATCCTGGGCGACGAAGGTGCACTTGACCTTCATCTCATCACAAAGCGCCTTGGCGATGTCGATATCGAAGCCCACGAGCTGGCCATCGGCGGTAAGGTTGTTGAAGGGCGGGTAGGCGCCTTCGGTGCCGATCCTCAGGGTCTTTTCCTGGGCCTGGGCGACGCCGAGCGTCAGCAGCGCGGCCGAAGCGGCAAGCGCGATACGCAGTGAAATACGCATGATGGTCCTCTCTTTATGGTCCCGGCCGTCGTTCCGAACGGCTCTGTGGGGCGGTGCTTTTGACCGCCCGCTGGCGCGATACTCCCACTCTTTCCAAGAAAAAAGCAACTGCAAAACCATAAAAATGGGCAAGGCTATTCTGCCGTTGCGTCAGCGCTCAAGCAACGAGCCCGGTGGTGCGCTCGATGAAGTCGGCTATCGATTTTGCATCGTCGAGATCGAATACCGGCAGCAGCTCGCCTTCAATGGCAAAATCGGCGGCGACAGCGACGATGTTGGGATCCTCCGCCGAAAGCGGCGTGCGGTCCTTCGCATCCAGCCGGCGGGTTTCGATCTTGCTGTGGGCTTCGCGCTTGTAGCCCTCGACCAGCACGAGGTCGCAAGGGGCAAGCCGCGACAGGACAGTCTCCAATGTCGGCTCATCCTCGCCGCGCAGCTCGTGCATCAGTGCCCAGCGAACGCCGGAGACGATCGCGACTTCGGTGGCGCCGGCCTGCCGGTGGCGAAAGCTGTCCGCGCCAGGTTTGTCGATGTCGAAGTCATGGTGGGCATGTTTCACCGTCGACACCTTCCAGCCGCGCCGGACCAATTCGCTGACCAACCTCTCGGTCAAAGTCGTCTTGCCGGAATTCTTCCAGCCGGTGATGCCGAAGACC
>NZ_RZPL01001139.1:0-1034 GCF_004022805.1 Mesorhizobium sp. M7A.F.Ca.CA.002.04.1.1
GCCATCAAGGATCTCGGCATCGCCATCAAGGGCGTGCCGACGCATGGCGGCAGCCGCATTCCGGCATGGCTGGCCGATGTCAATTCGGCGCTGACCGACCGCTATCTCGCTGCCGGACTTATCCCGATCGTCACCTCGACATCGCCGGAGCACGGGCTTCGATTGATGACCGAATCCAGGGCCTTTGGCATCACCCGCAATCCGTGGAACACCGGCCATACCAGCGGCGGCTCTTCGGGCGGTTCGGCAGCACTGGTCGCAGCCGGCGTCGTGCCGGTGGCGCATGCCTCCGATGGCGGCGGCTCGATCCGTGTGCCTGCCGCCTGCACCGGACTTGTCGGCCTGAAGACGTCGCGCGGCCGTATACCGCTGACGCCCCTGGTGAGCGAAAGCTGGTACGGCATGGTCGTCGACCATGCGCTCACCCGTTCGGTGCGCGATTGCGCGCTGCTGCTCGACCTGACCCACGGGCCCGATCCTCTGTCGCCCTATGCCGCGCCGCGGCCGAAAGGCACGTTCGCGGCTGCCGCCGCACGCGATCCCGGCAAGCTCAGTCTGGCCGTGTACCGCAAATCGCCGCTTCGCCTGCCGATCTCGGACGAGACGCTCAAGGCGCTCGACACGGCGGTGGCGCTTGCCCGCGAGGGCGGCCACACGGTCGAGGAGATCGACTTGCCCTTTATCGGCCGCGATTTCTTCGCCGATTTCTGCAGGACGGTTGCCTCCGCCGTCGCTGGCACGATGCGGGCCGAAGCGCTGCGCGTCGGCCGTTCCGTTGCTGGCGACATCGAGCGGGCCACGCGCGTGCTCGCCCGCTTCGGCGAACTGGTGTCGGCCGGCGAGACCTATGCCGACCTGCAGCGGCTGCATGCCGCCTCACGGCGGCTGATCGCAGAGACCGCGCAGTATGACGCCGTGCTGATGCCGATCATTGCCCACCCGCCGCTTGCCTGCGGCGCAATGGATCCGAAAGGCGCCGACGACCTCATCGAGAACCTGCTCGGCAAGCTTCACCTGACGCCCTTGCTGAAGCT
>NZ_RZPL01000113.1:0-10599 GCF_004022805.1 Mesorhizobium sp. M7A.F.Ca.CA.002.04.1.1
GGTCGACGGCGACGAGATCGAACTGACCAACTGCCCCTGGATCGTCAAGCCGAGAAAAATGTTCGCCAGCCTCGGCCTGAGCGACATCGTCGTGCTCAACGATTTCGAGGCGCAGGCGCTGGCCGTCGTCGCGCTCGGCGAGGAGCACATGGAAAAGATCGGCGGCGGCACGCCGGAGCCCAATGCCGGCCGCGTCGTGCTCGGCCCCGGAACCGGGCTCGGCGTCGCCGGGCTGGTCCATGCGCTGCACCACTGGATACCGGTGCCCGGCGAGGGCGGCCATATGGACATCGGTCCGCGCTCGGCCCGCGATTTCGAGGTTTTTCCGCATATCGAGAAGCTGGAGGGCCGCATTTCGGGCGAGCAGATCCTGTGCGGACGCGGTCTGGTCAATGTCTATCGGGCGGTTGCCAAGGCGGACGGCAAGCCGTCGCCCTTCACCACGCCGGCCGAGATCACTGCCGCGGCACTTGCGAAAACCGATCCGGTTGCCGAGGAAGCGCTGGAGACCTTCGTCACCTGCCTTGGGCGCACGGCAGGCGACCTTGCTCTGGTGTTCATGAGCCGCGGCGGCGTGTTTCTCACCGGTGGCATCGCGCAGAAGATCGTGCCGGCGCTGAAAGCCGGCAATTTCCGTGCCGCTTTCGAGGACAAGGCGCCGCACAGCGCGATGATGCGCACCATGCCGGTGTATGTCATTACCCATCCGCTGGCCGCACTTCTGGGCCTTGCCGCCTATGCCAGGAACCCCTCGCTGTTCGGTGTCCAGACTTCGGGCCGGCGCTGGCGCGACGAAGTTAGTCACCCCGAGGCATAGGCAAGCTGGCTGCTTGGCGTTAAGAGGGGTGCCAAATTGCCCGGCCGCGGGAAGCGGAAATCTACGAAGCGCTCCAATTTGACATTTCAGCCCCCCAATTTGTCGAAACCCCGTGCGGGAGAGATCGTGGCGGTCATCCGCCGTATCCTCCAGGAAAATGGCCGCGACTATCGGGGGGCGTATGTTTTCACCATCCTCTGCCTGCTGACCGTGTCGGCGACGACGGCGCTTGCCGCCTGGATCATGAGTCCGGTCGTCAATCAGATCTTCTACGAACGGCGCGGCGACCTGATCCCATGGATCTGCGCCGCACTGCTCGGTGCCTTCATCCTGCGCGGCCTTGCCGGCTACGGCCAGGCGGTGACGATGGCCAGGATCGGCAACAATCTGGTGGCGCGCTATCAGCAGCGCATCTTCAACCATCTGATGAAGCTTGGCGTCTCCTTCTTCAACGACACAAGGTCCGGGCGGCTGGCCGCGCAGGTCAACGAGAACGTCAACGGCATTCGCGACCTGTTGTCGATGACGGTGACCTCGACCGCGCGTGATGCCGTCTCGCTGGTCGGCCTGGTCGGCGTGATGATCTACCAGGATCCGATACTCTCCTTGAGTTCGCTGCTGATCGGGCCGCCGCTGATCTGGACCGTCACCTATCTGATGCGCCGGGTGCGCCGCATCACGCGCGAATCGGTGCAGATCAACTCTCGGCTGATCGGCGCCATGCAGGAAGCCACGCAAGGCATCGCCATCGTCAAGGCCTTCACCATGGAGGACGAGCTGTCGCGCCGGATCAGCCAGCTAGCCGAGGATGCCGAGCAGCGGTCGAACAAGATCGCTCGCGTCTCCGAGCGGCTGACGCCGGTCTCCGAACTGCTGGCCGGCATCGCCTTCGCCAGCGTCATCGCCTATTCCGGCTACCGGGCCACCGTTCTCGGCCAGCCGCCGGGCGCGGTGTTTTCCTTCATCACGGCGCTGACGCTCGCCTATGATCCGGCCCGCCGTCTGGCGCGCATGCAGGTCGGCATGGAACGCGCGCTTGTGAATGCGCGCATGATCTACGAGCTTCTCGACATCGAGCCGCAGCAGAGCGACGCCCAAGGCGCCGCCGAGGCGAAATTCACCTCCGGCGAAGTGCGTTTCAACAACGTCTCCTTCCGCTATGTCGAGGAGGCTCCGGTGCTGCAGGATCTGAGTTTCGTCGCCGCGGCCGGCAAGGTGACGGCAATCGTCGGCGCTTCGGGCGCCGGCAAGACGACATTGGTGGCGCTGCTGCAGCGCTTCTACGATGTCGAGGCGGGATCGATCGAGATCGACGGCCAGGACATCTCGAAGGTCACCAAACAGTCGCTGCGCGGTTCCATCGCCTATGTCTCGCAGCAGCCCTATCTGTTCGAAGGCACCATCCGCGACAACATCCGCTACGGCCGGCTGAGCGCCACCGATGCCGAGATCGAACAGGCCGCGGGCCAAGCCGCGGCCGACGACTTCATTCGCCAGCAGCCGCAGGGCTACGACACGCCGGTCGGCGAGAACGGCGTGACGCTGTCCGGCGGCCAGCGCCAGCGCGTCTCGATCGCGCGGGCCATCGTGCGGCAGGCACCGATCCTTTTGCTCGACGAAGCGACATCGGCGCTCGACAACGAGGCCGAGGCTCGCGTCCAGCAGGCGCTGACAAAGGTCATGGAAGGCCGCACCACCATCGTCATCGCGCACCGGCTGTCGACGGTGGTCAATGCCGACCACATCATCGTCATGGAACAGGGCCGGCTGGTCGAGGAAGGCACGCACGCCTCGCTGATGGCCGATCCGCACAGCGTCTATGCCCGCTTCCACCGCATCCAGGGCGTCAAGGGTCTGGGGCTTGTCGACGACAGCGCGCCGATCCGGACTTCGGCGCAACGCCTGTCACAAGGCATCGACACGCAGAGCATCGCCGGGAGCACGACATGAGCGCCACGCCCGCAACCGACGGACCGGCAAATGATATGGGCCTGGTGGTGGTGGGCGCCGCCGGCCGCATGGGCCAGACGCTGATCCGTGCCATCCACTCTATATCAGGCGCGCGGGTCATCGGCGCGGTCGAGCGGGCGGATTCGCCGCATCTGGGCAAGGATGCCGGCGAGCTGGCCGGCATCGGCATCATCAACGTGCCGATCAGCGACGATCCGCTGCCGGTGTTCGCCAAGGCCGACGGTGTGCTCGATTTCACCACGCCTGCTTCGACGGTCGAATTCGCCGGCTACGCGGCGCAGGCGCGCATCGTCCATGTCATAGGCACTACCGGCTGTTCGACCGATGACAATGCCAGGATCGCGGCGGCGGCGCGCCATGCGACGATCGTCAAATCGGGCAATATGAGCCTCGGCGTCAATCTTCTGGCGGTGCTGGTCGAGCAGGCGGCGCGCGCGCTCGATGCCGACGATTTCGACATCGAGATCCTCGAAATGCACCACAAGCACAAGGTCGACGCGCCTTCGGGCACGGCGCTGCTGCTGGGTGAAGCCGCCGCCGCCGGGCGTGGTATCGAGCTCTCAGGCAACGACGTGCGCGTCCGCGACGGCCACACCGGGGTGCGCAAGACGGGCTCGATCGGCTTTGCCACGTTGCGCGGGGGCTCTGTCGTCGGCGACCACAGCGTGATGCTGGCCGGCACCGGCGAGCGCATCACCCTGTCGCACCACGCCGAGGACCGCGCCATCTTCGCCCGCGGCGCCGTCAAGGCGGCGCTTTGGGCGCGCGGCAAGAAGCCGGGACTGTATTCGATGCGGGACGTGCTCGGCCTCAGCTGAGCCGGCCTGATCCATAAACCTGAAGGAGCAAACATGTCGCGAACCCTCGTGCTCGTGCGCCACGGCCAGAGCGAATGGAATTTGAAGAACCTGTTCACCGGCTGGCGCGACGTCGACCTGACCGAACAGGGCCACGCCGAGGCCAAGGCCGCCGGGCAAAAGCTCAAGGCGCGCGGCCTGAAATTCGACATCGCCTTCACCTCCGCGCTGATCCGGGCGCAAAAGACATGCCAGCACATCCTCGACGCGGTCGGCCAGGGCGACCTGAAGACCATCCGCGACCAGGCGCTCAACGAGCGCGACTATGGCGACCTCTCCGGCCTCAACAAGGACGACGCCCGCAAGAAATGGGGCGAGGAGCAGGTGCATGTCTGGCGCCGCTCCTACGACGTGCCGCCGCCTGCCGGCGAGAGCCTGAAGGACACCGGCGCCCGCGTCTGGCCCTATTACCTGCACGATTTGCAGCCGCATGTGCTGCGCGGCGGCACCGTGCTGGTCGCCGCGCACGGCAACTCCCTGCGCGCGCTGATCATGGCGCTCGACGGCAAGTCGGGCGAGGAGATCGTCAAGCTGGAACTCGGCACCGGCGTGCCGGTCATCTACCAGCTCAACGCCGATTCCACCGTCGCTTCCAAGGAAGTGCTGGACGACTGAGCCGGCGAACGGAGCACCTGCGAAAAAAGCGCGTTGACAGCAATCGCTTGCCCGCTTACATGAGCCCGCACCAGCCCAGATGGCGGAATTGGTAGACGCGCACGGTTCAGGTCCGTGTTCCGCAAGGAGTGGAGGTTCGAGTCCTCTTCTGGGCACCAAATTCCCGTTTCGAACCACTTGACGGTTCAGAAACTTAGAGAAAAAAGCCCGGTTCGTCCGGGCTTTTTCTTTTCAGCCAACCTCCCCTTCCGGCCAGTCCCCTCACAAACCGCTTCAAACTCCGCGGCCGCTTCGCTACGCTCAAAACCATGGCTCAATCCACCAACCCGATCTTCGGTGCCCGCCGCGACCAGGCGTTCCCCACGCTGGCCGAGGTGGACATCGACCGCATGCGCCGGTTCGGCGAGGCCAGCGCCTATGCAGCCGGCGAGCACATCATCGAAGCCGGCGATGTGGCGCCCGGCCTGATCGTCGTGCTGTCGGGTAGCGTGGACATCACCCAGGACGGCGGGCTCGGCCGGCGCGAGACGATCGTCACGCACGGCCCGGGCAGCTTTGTCGGTGAGCTGGCGCAGCTTTCGGCCCGTCCCTCGCTGGTGAATGCGCAGGCCGCCGAGCCGGTGGAGGCGTTCGTCATCGCCTCGCAACGACTGCGCGACCTGATGGTGCAGGAGGCCAATCTCGGCGAGCGCATCATGCGGGCGCTGATCCTGCGCCGCGTCGGGCTCTTGGAGAGCGCCACCAGCGGGCCGATCATCATCGGACCCCAGGACAATGCCGACGTGTTGCGGCTGCAGGGTTTTCTGGCGCGCAGCGGCCAGCCGCACCGCGTGCTCGATTCCGACAGCGATCCCTGCGCCAAAACCCTGGTCGAACGCTTCGAGGTCGATCCGCACCACCTGCCGATCGTGCTCTGTCCAAA
Organism: Mesorhizobium sp. M7A.F.Ca.CA.002.04.1.1; assembly: GCF_004022805.1. Lineage (NCBI taxonomy): Bacteria > Pseudomonadati > Pseudomonadota > Alphaproteobacteria > Hyphomicrobiales > Phyllobacteriaceae > Mesorhizobium > Mesorhizobium sp. M7A.F.Ca.CA.002.04.1.1. Next base: position 5,183 of record NZ_RZPL01000113.1, read on the forward strand.
CGGCAGGCTGCTGATGAACCCCGGCGAAAAGGACCTCGCCCGCTGCGTCGGCCTGTTGCGCCCGATCGATGCCGATACGGTGTATGACGTGGCCATCGTCGGCGCCGGCCCGGCAGGGCTGGCGGCGGCGGTCTATGCGGCATCCGAAGGGCTGTCGACGATCGTGCTCGATTGCCGTGCCTTCGGCGGACAGGCCGGCGCCTCCTCGCGCATCGAGAACTATCTCGGTTTCCCGACCGGCATCACCGGCATGGCGCTGATGGCGCGCGCCTACAACCAGGCGCAGAAGTTCGGCGTTGAAATGGTCATCCCGGACGAGGCGAAGCTTTTGAGCGCGGCCACCGACACTTCAGGCGCCCGCTATCTGCTCGATGTCGGTGACGGCGAGACCGTGCGCACGCGCAGCGTGGTGATCGCCAGCGGCGCGCGTTATCGTCGCCTCGACATCGCCGATCTGGCGCGGTTCGAGGGGACGTCCGTGCACTATTGGGCGTCGCCCATCGAAGGCCGGCTTTGCGCGGGCCAGGAAGTGGCGCTGGTCGGCGCCGGCAATTCGGCCGGGCAAGCGGCTGTCTACTTGGCCAGTCATGCGCGGAAGGTGGCGCTGCTGGCGCGCGGCGGCAGCCTCGATGCCAGCATGTCGCGCTACCTGGTCGAGCGCATCCGGGCGCAGCCGAACATCGAGGTGCTGACCGGGACCGAAATCGAGGCGCTGGACGGCGAAGAGGGCAATCTTGCCACGGTGCGCTGGCGCAACCGCGCCAGCGGCGCGGAAACGACGCGCCCGATCCGCCATCTCTTCCTCTTCATCGGCGCCGATCCGAACACCGATTGGCTGGCCAACTGCGATGTCGCGCTGGACGCCAGGGGTTTCGTGCGCACCGGATCGGACATAGGATCGGCGCAGATGGAGACGAGCCGCAGCGGCGTGTTCGCCATAGGCGATGTCCGCGCCGGTTCGGTCAAACGGGTCGCGGCGGCTGTCGGCGAAGGCGCCCAGGTGGTCGCGGCTCTGCATGCCTACCTCGCGCGCGGCAACGCCGACACATTTCGAATGGCCGGGAGACCATGATGGATGAATGCAGACATACGCGCGACATCAGGAAGGTCACGCCGAGCGCGCTCGGCTGCGAGGAATGCCTGAAGAGCGGGTCGCAATGGGTGCATCTGCGGCTGTGTCGTACCTGCGGCCATGTCGGCTGCTGCGACGACTCGCCCAACCGCCACGCCACCAAGCATTTCCACGCCATCAAGCATCCGATCATCGAGGGCTACGATCCGCCCGAAGGCTGGGCATGGTGCTATGTCGACGAGGTGTTTGTCGACCTCGGCGACGATGTGACCCCGCAGAACGGTCCGATCCCGCGCTTTGTTTGAGCGCCCTGGAGACGCCGAAGAAGAGCCCGGTTCGCCCGGGTTTTTCTTTGTCCAGCATTACGCGCTCGATGCCCGACTGTCCGCAAACTGACAGCCTACCCGTTCCAGTGTCCTGCCAGCTCACGATCATCCGAGCCCGACAAAGCTTTGACATGATCGCGGCTAGTTTAGAAACATTCAAAACTGGAAGGCTCGCATGCACCCCACCTATACAAGCGCGCAAAAAGCCATTCACTGGGCGGTGTTTCTGCTGGTCATCGGCCTTTATGGCTTGACCTATGTGGAAGAACTTTTTCCGCGCGGCGATCCCGGCAGCGCGCTCGTCTGGTGGTTCCATATTTCGTTCGGGCTGCTGTTGTTTGCGCTGGTCGTCATCCGCGTCGGCCTGCGCCTGATACTGGGAACGCCAGGGCTGCCGACGGAAATGTCGGACCTTGAACGATGGGCGGCCAAGATCGCGCATCTGCTGCTCTATGCGCTGCTGGTGACCATTCCGGCTCTCGGCATCCTGCTGACTTGGTATAGGGGCGACGCCTTGAGCTTCTTCGGCCTCTTCACCATCCCGGCCCCGGTATCGCCCGACCGCGACACGGCCCGGTTCATCAGGGAACTGCACAGCCTGTGCGCCAATTCGATCCTCATCCTCGCCGGAGTGCACGCGGCCGCGGCGCTATGGCATCATTTCATCCGCAAGGACGACGTGCTCAAGCGAATGCTGCCGGAAAGCACGCTCTCCTGGAGCAAGTCCGGGAAAGTGTGAAGTGGTTTCCCAGGAAAAGCGCATGGCGCCTTCCCTCGTTGATCGGGAGGGCCTTTCCCTCGACCTTCTTTTTTCTTCAGAAGGCGCTCTCCCCGAGAGGGCTAACGCCGACCGATAGCGCCTACCGCACGGAGCCGGTGACGGTCGGGTCGATCATGCTGGGAACCGACTTGCGTTCGTTTCCGGCAAGCGCCGCTATGATAAGCAGGCTGGCAACCACCGGGACAAACAGGATGGCAACGCGAGCCTGCACGTAAAATATGGCGCGCCATTCATTGCGCTTGTCGGGGCTGTTGCTCATCATACTCACTTTGTCGGCCCCCCGGGCCGTGACATAGAAGCTAACGGTTAAACAACTCCTTCCGACTTCGTTAACCTGGCGGATTTGAGGCGAAATTCCCACGCGATCCCCAAGATGGCGATCCCGGGCTTCAGTTGAGCCCGATGCGGCTGGCGCCCTGCCGGAACAGCGCTACGGCATCCGGTTCGAAGCGAAAGGTGCCGATGAAATCGTCGGCGCAATAGTCCGGCCTTGTCTTGCGGATGGCGGCGGCGAAGCCGCGCGCCTCGTCGAGCCGTCCGGCCAGCGCCAGGCAGTGCGCGGCGATCGCCAGTATGATGGCGTGGGCGTTGGGCCGCGCCGCCGCCTTCAGCGCCCATTCGGCCGCCTCCTCAAACTGGCCGAGCCGGACATGCGCCATGGCGCGTGCGCCCAGCATGCCGAACAGCAGCGGGTCGAACGGGCTGAGATGGCGCGAATGATCGGAAGAGCCTATCGCCGCTCGCGGGTCGCCCGACTGCGAATGCACGAAGGACAAAGCGTAGTGGCCGAGCGCGAAGTTGGGGCTGAGATCGACCGCCCGCTCGAGTTCGAGCAGCGAGCCGTCCTGCTCGCCGCGCAGCCACAGCGCCCGGCCCATCGCCCAATGGGCGGCCGGATTGTGGTCGTCGACCAGCAGGCTGTGGCCGGCGCTCTCGAAGGCCAGCGCGCTTTCGCGGTCGCGATCGCCCCAGCGCTGGAAGGCGTTCTGCCAGTGGGTGAAGGACAGGCCGGCATAGGCACGGGCGAAGGTCGGGTCGAGCTGCAAGGCCTGGGCAAAGAAATGCCGCGCCTGCTCGTTTTCGGCCTGGGTGAAGCGGTACATGTGCCAGAGGCCGCGATGGTACGCCTCCCAGGCGTTGAGCGAGCTGGGCGCCTTCAGCATGGCGCGGTTGCGCTCGACCGTTTCGATCTCGGCCGAGATCGAGGAGACGATGCTGTTGCCGATGTCGTCGAGCACGGAAAAGATGTCATCGGGCCTGCGCTCGAAGGTCTCGGCCCAGACGATCCTGGCGCTGCGCACCTCGATCAGCTCGACGCTGACGATGAGGCGGCCGGACGGGCTGCGCACCGTGCCGGTGGCGACATAGTCGACATTCAGCCGGCGGCCGGCATCCTCGGGCGCGATGTTCTGCTCTGCCAGCGCAAACACCGATCCGCGCGCGATGACGAAGAAATCCCTGAGCTTGGCCAGGCGGGTGATGATGTCGTGGGTGAAACCGTCGGCCAATCCGCCGCGCGTGCCGCCGCTCTCCTCGACAAACGGCATCACCGCCAGCGAAGCGTGGCTGGGCTCGACCGGGCCGGGTGCGGTGGGCATGGTGGCCACCAGTGGCGATAGCGTGGACAGGCAGGCCGTTCGAAGCGAGGTGCCCGACTGTCGGTCACGGATCGCCCGCCAGGCCGCGCGAAGCGGTGCGAAATCGAGCTCCTCCGACCGAAACAATCGTTCCGCCGCGGCCAGATGCTCTTCGGCCGCGCCGACCTCGCCGCGCCCGGCCAGATTGGACAGCAACGCCAGATGTCCGCACGTGTCGAACGGCGCCAGTTCCACCCATGTGTCGAGATGGGCGATCGCCTCGTCACTATAAGCCGGCAGGCTCGCGACAAGGCGTTCCAGCACGGCGGCATGGCAAGCGCTGAAGCGGCGGCGCTGCGCGATCAGCCAGCTGTTGAAATGCGGGCTGCGCTCGAGCTCCAGCCCGTCGAGGAAATCGCCGGCAAACAGTCCGGCCAGCACGCGCAAGCGCTCGACGTCAAGCGTGCCGATCCCTTGCGCGGCGGCGCGGCTGACCTCCAGCACATCGACCAGGCAATCGTCGAGATCGAGTGCGACCGTATCGCCTTGGGTGGAGACCCGGCGCCGGGCCGGCATGTCAAGCGCGCCGCGCAGCTTGCTCAGGCACCAGCGCAGTTCGCCCCTTGGGTCGTTCGGCACATCCCACAACAACTCGCACAGGCGACTGCGGCTGACCGGATGCGGCGCCAGCGCCAGATAGGCGAGCAGCGCGCGCAGCTTGCGTGACGCGGGCAGGGCAACCGGAGCGCCGTCGCGGGAGATCATCAGCGGTCCGAGCAGGCGCACGGAAAGGACCGGCATGTCGCCGTCCGGCCTCGATCGAGTGGATTCCACGTGCGTTTCCACGCCTGCTCCCACGCTGGCCTGTCGGCCTCTCCTGTATCACCAAACACGACACGGCGCATCCGGCAGCGGATATCAGCGCCGGATACGGGCATTGCCGCTGTGCGGCATGTCAGTCCTAGCGCGGCAAGGTCACCAAACCTCGCCGCCCAGCCCGCCGGTTTGTAACCGGCCCGTGAAGACAAAACGCGATGACAATCAAGGAGACCAAGATGTTGCAGCAGCAGAAGATCAGAACCACGGCCGGGCGCGGCCGCCTGTTCGACAGCATTCTCGACACCGTCGGCGACACGCCGGTGGTTCGCATCAACAATCTCGGACCGTCCCACGCGACGATCTACGTCAAGGCCGAGTATTTCAATCCCGGCGCCTCGGTGAAGGACCGGCTGGCGCTCAACATCATCGAGGAGGGCGAGCGCAGCGGGGCGCTGAAGCCGGGCCAGACGGTGGTCGAGGCGACCAGCGGCAACACCGGCATTGGCCTCGCCATGGTCTGCGCGCAAAAGGGCTATCCGCTGGTCGTCACGATGGCCGACAGTTTTTCGGTCGAGCGCCGCAAACTGATGCGCATGCTGGGCGCCAAGGTGGTGCTGACGCCGCGCGCAGAAAAAGGTTTCGGCATGTACAAGAAGGCGGTGGAACTGGCCGAGGCCAATGGCTGGTTCCTTGCCCGCCAGTTCGAGACGACCGCCAACGCCGCCATCCACGAGGCAACGACGGCGCGCGAGATCGTCAATGATTTCGCCGGCTCGCGGCTTGATTGCTTCGTCACCGGCTATGGCACCGGCGGCACGGTGGTGGGCGTGGCGCGCGTGCTG
>NZ_RZPL01001140.1:0-1025 GCF_004022805.1 Mesorhizobium sp. M7A.F.Ca.CA.002.04.1.1
CTCTATGTGCTTGCCTTCAGCCTTGGCCGCGCTTTCTCGACACGCGAGGACGTTGCCGAGGATGAAGCAAGCCCACCGGCCTAGTCTTTCTCTGAAGCCGTGTGGCCGTTGGCGGGACAGAACGGCTTCAATCCGGACCGGAAAGGCTTTAGGCTCACCCGACTCTCATCTTATGGCCGGCTACCGGCCGCTCGAAACAGGATTTTGCCATGGCAATGGATGCCCACGACATCGAAAAACTGATCAAGGACGGCATTCCGGACGCCAAGGTGACGATTCGCGATCTCGCCGGCGACGGCGACCACTATGCGGCCGAGGTGGTGGCCGAGAGCTTTCGCGGCAAGAGCCGCGTCCAGCAGCACCAGATGGTCTATGACGCGCTGAAGGGCAATATGGGCGGCGTGTTGCACGCATTGGCGCTGCAGACCAGCGTTCCCGACTGACCCTTAGCGCTTGGCCCAACACGGCTCATCCTTTGCGCCATTTCAGCCACGGCGCGGCTAACGTCTTGTTTCGAGCAATCGTTGGGTTTATTTGAAGGGTATGTTTCGAGCCTGACTCCCACAGGCGGGAAAGGATATTCCATGAGCAGCATCAACGACTACATTGACAATGAAGTGAAGGGCAACGACGTCGTCCTTTTCATGAAGGGCACACCTGGTTTCCCGCAATGCGGATTTTCCGGCCAGGTCGTCCAGATCCTCGACTATATCGGCGCCGACTACAAAGGCGTGAACGTCCTGGACTCGGCTGAACTGCGCCAGGGCATCAAGGAATACTCCAACTGGCCGACGATCCCTCAGCTCTACGTCAAGGGAGAATTCGTCGGCGGTTGCGACATCGTGCGCGAGATGTTCCAGGCGGGCGAGCTGCAGACGTTCCTCGTCGAGAAGGGCGTCAGCGTCAAAGGCGCCGCCTGATTTCTGTTTTGTGCATGCCCGAAATCGACGTTGATTTTCGGGCATCGAGCACCAGGCACCGGGGCAACCTCACCTCGGCAATTTTCATGTCCTGACCCCAGGACC
>NZ_RZPL01001141.1:0-1018 GCF_004022805.1 Mesorhizobium sp. M7A.F.Ca.CA.002.04.1.1
CCGCCACTGGAACCTGGTTTCGGCCAACGCCGCCATCGCTCCCTTCCTTGCCGATGTCAGCGAGGCTTCGCTGCTGACGCCGCCGGTCAACGTGCTTCGCCTCAGCCTGCATCCCGGCGGCATCGCGCCACGCATCGTCAACCTCCAGGAATGGCGCACGCATCTGCTCGAGCGCCTGAAACACCAGAATGACGCGAGCGGCGACGCGGTGCTGATCGAACTCGAGCGTGAGCTGAGGACTTATCCGTCAGGCTTGAGAGGCAGCCGGCCGTCGCCGGTCGAGGCGAACGCCATCGTGCATCCGCTCAGGCTGGCGCATGGCGATCAGGTGCTGTCGTTCATCAGCACCATCACCGTGTTCGGCACGCCGCTCGACGTGACGCTTTCGGAACTGGCGATCGAATCGTTTTTCCCCGCCGATGAACAGACGAGGACGGTGCTGGTTCGGTTGGCGAAGGAACGGGCCGAACGTTCGTAATCACCCTTCAGGCAAAGATGCCTTGCGCGTGCGGGTGCGCTCCAGGCCGAGCTGGCGTTCGCGCCAGATGATGAAGATGCCGGCGGCGACGACGATCAGGCCGCCGACAAGCATATGGAGCGTGGCGACGTCGCCGAAGACGAGATAGCCGACGACGAGGCCTAGGATCATCGAGGTGTATTCGAACGGCGCAACGACCGAGGCTTCGGCATGGCGATAGGCCGCCGTCATCAGGATCTGGCCAAGGCCGCCGCAGAAGCCGGCGGCAACAAGAAGGGCCGCCTGGAGCGGCGTCAGCGCCTGCCAGCCGAATGGCAGCGAGAGCAGCGACATGACGCTCGCCGTCACCGAAAACCACAGCACGATGGTCGCCGTACGCTCGCTTTGCACGAGATTGCGCACCAAGAGCATGGCGACGGCCGAGATCGCCGCCGCGACAAGAGCGGCCATGACGCCAAGCACTTCCTGGTCGTCGAGCGCCTGGTCGGAACTCAGCAGCGTCAGTTCCGGCCAGGAGATGATCAGCACGCCGACCAGGCC
>NZ_RZPL01001142.1:0-1017 GCF_004022805.1 Mesorhizobium sp. M7A.F.Ca.CA.002.04.1.1
GGCTGACAGGGCCGAGCGAAGAGGGCCGACCATGAGCACGACAGAGCCGACCATGTCGACAGAGATGACCCATATGCGGCGCGAGATCGAGGAGGTCCCGCAGGCCGTCGCCCGCCTGCTCGACGGCTCCGGCGCCGTGCTGACCGAAGCCGGGCGCGGCATCCGTGAACGCGACCCGCAGTTCGTCGTCACCGTGGCGCGCGGCTCGTCCGACCATGCCGCCACCTTCATGAAATACGCCGTCGAGCTGACCGCGGGCCTGGCCGTCGCATCGGTCGGGCCGTCGATCGCCTCGATCTATGGCCGCAAGCTCAGGCTCGCCGGCTCGGCCTGTCTGGCGATCTCGCAGTCGGGCAAGAGCCCCGACATCGTCGCCATGGCCGAAACCGCGCGGGCGGGAGGCGCGCTGACCGTCGCCATCACCAACACCGCCGATTCGCCGCTGGCGCGTGCCTCGGACTATGCGATCGACATCCTGGCCGGCCCCGAGCGCAGCGTCGCGGCGACCAAGACCTTCATCAATTCGGCCGTCGCCGGCCTCGCTCTGATGGCGCATGCCACCGGCGACGATGCGCTGCTGGCGGCGCTTGCCCGCCTGCCGGAGCATTTCGGCAAGGCGATCGCCTGCGACTGGATGAGCGTGATCTCTGAGACGATCGAGAAGCAGAAGTCGTTGTTCATCCTCGGCCGCGGACCGTCGGCGGCGATGGCCAATGAGGCTGCGCTGAAATTCAAGGAGACCTGCGGCATGCATGCGGAAGCCTACAGCGCCGCCGAGGTCATGCACGGCCCGCTGGCGCTGGTCGGCCCTGATTTTCCGGTGCTGGCGCTGGCCGCGCGCGACGCGTCCGAACCGTCGATTGCCGAGGCCGCCGACAGCCTGGCGGCCAAGGGCGCGCCGGTGTTCGTCACCTCGGCACTTGCCCAACGCGCCGTGCGCCTGCCGCATGTCGCCACAGGCCATCCACTGACCGATCCGCTGACGCTGATCGTCTCCTTCTACATGTTCGTCGAGAC
>NZ_RZPL01001143.1:0-1015 GCF_004022805.1 Mesorhizobium sp. M7A.F.Ca.CA.002.04.1.1
ACCGTCGACTATGCGACGCAATCGGGGCCGATGCTGGTGATCGACGGCAAGCTGCATCCGAAATTCCAGGCCGACGGCACTTCGCGGAAAACCCGCGACGGTGTCGGGGTGCGAAAGGATGGCGTCGCGGTCTTTGCGATTTCGAATGGCACGGTGACCTTCCATGCCTTCGCCCGGCTTTTCCGCGACGCGCTCGGTTGCGATAACGCGCTGTTCCTCGACGGCACGATATCCAGCCTGTTTGCGCCTGCCATCGGCCGCAAAGACGACTACTGGAATCTCGGGCCGATGATCGGCGTCTTCAGGAAATCCTGAGCCAGTTTCCACCGCGCTTACCCGCATGCGGTATGGCGAAAAAAACTTGATTCAAACTTTATTGGTAATTTCTCATTCATAACTGATCCGGTTTGTCCGTCGGCTGTCGTTTCGCCCTCGGTCTGTTGTGTTTTGAGTACAGGTCCAGATGCGGATTCCGGGCGTCGTCAGTTTTTTGATAGCATCGCTATGCCTTGCCGGCTGCTCGTCAACGGCCGGCGTCGATGCGCTGGATTTGCAGAAACCCTCCAACGAGACCACCAGTTCCGTGATCCGGCCGCCGGCACCGATCGCCGCTGCTCCGGCGGCAAGGGGCAACAGGGCGGCAAGGGCCGGATTGGCTCCCATGTCTGACAACGGTCCGGGGGAAAAAACGCGCCCGTTCGGCTTGGCGGAGGAGGAAGAGACGGGGGTGTTTGCCGCACCTGATGCGCCTGATCCCCAAGTGCCTGATATCGGCGGGCTGCCGGTCGAGCCGGCAGCCTTGGTGTCGCCGCCCAAGCTATTGACCCGCGCGGCACCGGCCATGCTTGCCGGGCCGCTCACCCGTTACGGTTTTCGCGACGCCAAGCCGATCAATTTCGGCAAGGGTTCGCCTCGCCGCCTTGCAGTGCACGGCGTCGACGTCTCGCGTTGGCAAGGCAACGTCAACTGGGACAAGCTGCGGGCGCAGGGCGCCAACTTCGCCTACATCAAGGCG
>NZ_RZPL01001144.1:0-1011 GCF_004022805.1 Mesorhizobium sp. M7A.F.Ca.CA.002.04.1.1
TTCCAGGGGCGCCGAAATCAAGAAGCTTGCCGGCAATGCAATGCCTGCCGCCAAGGCGGCCAATGGGAACGGGCAAATCGTGGCGGGCCATGGCCCCAAGATTGCGAGCGGCGACAAGGCCACGTCTCCGAGCGCTGTGACAGCGAGCAATCCAGCCGTCGTGAAGCCTGGCAACACTGTGCGCAAGCGGATGGCCGCCGGCAACGGCGCGAAGGCCGATGCGCTCAAGCTGCATGCCGACAGGACCGCGGGCGATGGACGTATCGTCGTCAAATCGTCGGCCAAACCGGGTTCGGCCAAGCCGGTCTCGGGGCAGCGTCCTGCACGCGGTGCCGGACAACAGAAGCCGCATCAGCAGGCGATGGCAATGCACATGCCCCAGCACCATGGCCCGGCAAGGGTGGCACCTCACCATCCGCCAGCGAAGATGCAGGCGAGGAAGGTGTCCAGATGCGATCCGCGCGTTTCCCGCTGCAAGGCGCCGCGCTGATCGCCTCAATCGCGCCGGCACGCTGTGCGCGCCGGCGCGATTTTTCCCGTTGACAGGTCGCCTTGCCCGCCCTTAGTGTCCGCCACCATGAAAACAGCACTCATTCTCGTAGGAAAGCGCGTGGGCAAGGCGGTGTAACCGCCGGGCGAAAACCCCCCATGCGCAAGACACAGGCTCCCTCGGGGGCCTTTTTTATTGCCTGAAACACGACTAAACGACCAGCAAACGCCCAATGGCGACAGTACGGGACCAGACCGATGAGCAACGGACAGAACGAGCGGCGCGAGATGACGGGCGCCGAAATGGTGGTGCAGGCGCTGAAGGACAATGGCGTCAAGCATGTCTTCGGCTATCCCGGCGGCGCTGTCCTTCCGATCTATGACGAGATTTTTCAGCAAGACGAGGTCGAGCACATACTGGTGCGCCATGAGCAGGGCGCCGGCCATGCGGCGGAAGGCTATGCGCGTTCGACCGGTAAGGCCGGCGTGATGCTGGTGACCTCCGGCCCGGGCGCCACCAAT
>NZ_RZPL01001145.1:0-1009 GCF_004022805.1 Mesorhizobium sp. M7A.F.Ca.CA.002.04.1.1
CCGGTACCGAGCTCCAGGTTTCGATCCTCGGCGAGCGCCGCGCGGCAAAGGTGATCGCCGACTCGCCCTATGATCCGGAAGGCGCCCGCGGGCGCATGTGAGGTATCCCGGAGTACAGTTTCCGGTTCATCGATGTCTCAACCGTGCTGCAGGGTAAAACGCAAAAACCGCGCTCCATCGGGAACGCGGTTTTGCCAGATACGCATGGCGCTTCGCTACGCAAACACTTTGCGAAACTTATGGCACTTGTCGAAACTTACGGGCTCCGGTACGCGAGACCTGATCCGGAGCGCCGGACGGATGAGATGTCCGCCTCACAGTCCGTTTTATAGGGACATCGTTACCGCGGAGTTATCGAGAGCTTAAGCAAATCTAAATTTTCATTTTTTCCACCGAAGGAAACCGGAAAAATCCGCCAAATCCGTGGGTTACGCCGGGTTACCCCTGAGAAAATTAATTATGCCGGAGAAATCGACGCCGCCATGTCCCTGGGCGTTGAACAAGGCATAAGCTGAGCCGCTTCGGCACCGAGCGGCGTTACAGCACCCGCACCTTGCGCGGCTTCCTGGGACAATTTCAGGTCTTTCAGCATCAAGGCGGCTGCAAATCCTGGGTTGTAGTCCCTGTTTGCGGGCGAAGTCGGCACCGGGCCGGGCACCGGGCAGTAGGTGGTCAAGGACCAGCATTGGCCCGACGAGGTCGAGGCGACGTCGAACAGCGCCTGATGCGACAGGCCGAGCTTTTCGGCCAGAACGAAGGCTTCGGCGACACCGATCATCGAAATGCCGAGGATCATGTTGTTGCAGATCTTTGCTGCCTGGCCGGCGCCGTCGCCGCCGCAATGGACGATGCGGCCGGCCATCGGCTTCAGGATCGGCTCGGCGGCAGCGAAGGCATCATCGGAGCCTCCCGCCATGAAGGTCAGCGTGCCGGCCGCAGCCCCGCCGGTGCCGCCCGAGACCGGTGCATCGATCGACGACAGCGCGTGCTTCCTGGCGACGGCGTGGGC
>NZ_RZPL01001146.1:0-1008 GCF_004022805.1 Mesorhizobium sp. M7A.F.Ca.CA.002.04.1.1
GATCACCATCACGTCCCAGTCGCCCGGCTGCGACTGTTCGACGATGGCGAGGCCAGCGCCGGTGCCCTCGAAATCCTTGACGTTGACCTTGACGCCATTGGCCTCCTCGAAGGGCTGCAGCAGCGCCGGATCGGCATGATCGCACCAGATCAGCGCGTTGAGGTCGGCGGCCTGGACAGCGCTGCCGGCTGCGAGCAACAGCGCCGCGGCCGCGCACGCAGCATGCAGATGGCTCTTCAACATGGAAAGCGAATTCATGGTCTTGGAATGTGCGGACATCGAGTGTTCTCCCTTGCCTTTGTGGCTTCTTGCAAAAAATTGAACCAATTCTAAAATTGAGTCAATTCTGTTTTTGTGGAAAGAGGCTGGAATGAGCGGATTGCGGGCAAGGCAAAAGGCGGACCGGCACAGGCGCATCATCGAAGCGGCGGCGGAACTGTTTCGAGAGGCCGGCTATGAGGGCGCCAAGATAGAGGCGATCGCCACGCAGGCCGAGGTCTCGGTCGGCACCATCTACAATTACTACGAGAACAAGGGCGACATCCTCGGCGCCATCGTCTCGCTGGAGGTCAACGAGGTGCTGAATGCCGGGCAGGGCGTCGTCGCCAGGCCGCCGGCCAATGTCGGCGATGCGCTGGATACGCTGATCGGCATCTACATCGAGCACTCGCTGCACTATCTCAGCAAGGAGATGTGGCGGCAGGCAATGGCGATCTCGACGCAACTGCCCGACAGCCCGTTCGGCCAGGCCTACACCGCGCTCGACCGCGCGCTGACCGAACAGATCCGCGCCCTGATCGCCCGGCTGCAGGCGCTCGGCCTGGTGCGCCAGGACATCGACGGGGCGGCGCTCGGCGAACTGATCTTCAACAACATGAACATGATGTTCATCGAGTTCGTGAAACGCGACGCGGCGAGGATACCGGAGCTGCGCGCAGCGATACGGAGGCAGAACCGGATTTTGGTGGCGGCGATCGGGGTGTGAGGGAGTCAGGAGCAGACAGGAGA
>NZ_RZPL01001147.1:0-1006 GCF_004022805.1 Mesorhizobium sp. M7A.F.Ca.CA.002.04.1.1
GACCAGCACGTTGCGCACCCCGCCGCGCCCGCCGGACAGGCCGATGCCGCCGATAACCGCCACCAGCACGATATCGTAGAGCAGCGTCGAATTGACGACGCGGGTATTGATCGAATGCAGGCTGGCCGCCGTCAGCAGGCCGGCGACCAGTGCGACGAAGGCGGAAAGCACATAGCGCAGCACCAGCATCGGCCGCACCGGCATGCCGATGTTGCGGGCGGCCACCGGATTATCGCCGGCGAAATAGATATAGCGGCCCCATTTGGTGTAGCGAAGGAACAGGAAGAACAGGAAGGCCAGCCCTGCGAAGACGAAAACCTCGATGGGAATGTCGAGGAAGCGCAGGCCGCCGAGCAACTCGACCCAATGGCCCTGCGGCACCGGCACGGCATCCTGCGTGATCAGTTGCGAGCGTACATAGCCGAAGACGAAGGAGCCTGTCGCCAGCGTCACGAAGATCGCCGGCACGTCGGCATAGGCGACGAGAAAACCATTGAGCAGGCCGATGGCCAGCACACCGGCCAGCACATAGGCGAAGGCAAGCCCGTCCGGCGTCCCCGAATTCAGCAGTTGCAGGTACCAGGCGACCGACATCGCCATGATCGCGACGGCAGAGAGGTCGATGCCGCGGCCGATGATGACCACGGCCATGCCGAGCGCAAGGATGCCCAGCACCGACACGGAGCGGACGATGGCGACGAGATTGTTGGGGTCGATGAAACCTGGCAGGCCTATAGCCGCTGCAACGAACAGCACCACGGCGATGGCAAAGACAATGCCTTCCTGGTTCAGGCTCCTGAAATTTGGCCAGCCGATGGTGTTCATGTCTGCGTTTGCCCCGATGGCAGCGCTGCCATCCCTGGGAAAGAACGCTAATCGGCCCAACGCCGGTTCGTCAAATGAATCCGCGCCCGGAACCCAGGCCGGCTGCGATATTTATCGAGTGGACGATCGATTGCCGAAGCTGGCGCAATGCGCGGAAAACTCTGCGCTTTTGGCAATTGGT
>NZ_RZPL01001148.1:0-1001 GCF_004022805.1 Mesorhizobium sp. M7A.F.Ca.CA.002.04.1.1
TTTTCCGATGATGGCGTTCAGCTCGGTCATCGAGCCGCTGCGCGCCGCCAATGTCCTGGCGAAACGGCAATGCTATCGCTGGATCATCGTCGGCGGCACGAAAGGTGCGGTCGAGGCGTCGAACGGCGTCGTCATCCAGCCGGGCTTTTACGCCGAGGATGCGCCGAAGGTCGACCGCATCGTCGTCTGCTCGGGCGGCGATGCCGATCACCTCGTCGCCGAGGACGCTGCACACTGGATCCGCAAGAGCCTGCGCAATGGCGCCCATATCGGTGCGGTGGCGGATGCCGCGTTCTTCCTGGCGCGCGCCGGCCTGCTCGACGGCCATGCCTGCACCTTGCACTGGACCAGCCAGGCCGCCTTCACCGAAGCCTTCCCCAACATCGAGCTCAGGCGCGACCTCTATGTTATCGACCGCAAGCGCTTCACCTCGGCCGGCGGTGTCGGCAGCCTCGACATGATGCTGGAGATCATCACCCGCGACTACGGCGCCGAGCTTGCCGCCGGCGTCGCCGAATGGTTCGTGCACAGCCAGCTGCGCTCCAGCATCGACCGCAAGATGATGCCGCTGCGCCTGCGCACCGGGGTCCAGAACGAGCTGGTGCTGTCGGCCATCGCCATCATGGAGGACGCGGTCGAGGAGCGGCTCGGCATGGCCGAGCTGACCGCGAAGCTCGGCGTGTCCTCAGACAAGCTCGAGCGCTCCTTCCGCTCCGAACTCGCCATCTCGCCCAATGGCTATTACCGGCGCCTGAGGCTCAAACGCGCCGCCGATCTTTTGGCGCATTCGACGCTCGCCGTGCGCGACGTGGCGCTGGCGTGTGGGTTTGCCTCGATGTCGAGTTTTGCCCGGGCGTTTCGCGAGGAGCATGGCCATCCGCCGAAGCTGGCGCGACGGCATTAGGCTTGGCGCTCGCTGACGCGGTGAGATGTTGGCGGGACAGCGCCCCCCTCTGTCCTGCCGGACATCTCCCCCTCAAGGGGGGAGATCGGACTGCATC
>NZ_RZPL01001149.1:0-1001 GCF_004022805.1 Mesorhizobium sp. M7A.F.Ca.CA.002.04.1.1
CAGCGGCGCCAGCGATCCGGCGGCATAGAAGCCGGAGCCCGGCCGCGAGCGGATCGCGCCTTCGGCGGCGAGCCGCTCATAGGCTTCGACCACGGTGGATTTGGACACTCGCATGGATTTGGCAAAGGCGCGGATCGACGGCAATTGCGCTCCCGGCGTCAGGCTGCGCGCCGCGATCCGCTGGCGGATCGTCGCCATGACGCCTTCGACCAGCGTACCGCCGCTCTCGCTTCCTGTAGTCTGCTTGTCCATCCGTACTGCTCTGCTGACTATGACAGTTTTGCATAATTGTACCGCATTGTCTCTGGCGATACTACCGGCTCCGCGCGATACGGAGCCGACAAACGGAGCATACGATGGACAAGACCGCGAGTGGCTGGATGAATGGATTCATCGGCGTGTTGATCTTCAGCGGCTCGCTGCCGGCGACGCGCGTGGCGGTCAGGGAATTCGATCCGACATTCCTGACCTCGGCCCGGGCGGCGATTGCCGGACTGCTTGGCCTTGCGCTGCTGCTCCTGTTTCGGCAGAAACGCCCGGAGCGCGGCGATCTGCTGTCGCTGGTGATCGTGGCACTTGGCGTGGTTGTCGGCTTTCCCTTGCTGACCGCGCTGGCGCTGAAGCACGTCACCACGGCCCATTCCATTATCTTCGTCGGCCTGCTGCCGCTGGCCACTGCGATATTCGGCGTGCTGCGCGGCGGCGATCGGCCGCGCCCGGCGTTCTGGTTGTTTTCATGCATAGGCAGTGCGCTGGTCGCGGGCTTTGCGCTGACGCAGGGCGTGACTGCCTCGCCGGTCGGCGACGGTCTGATGCTGGCTGCCATCATCGCTTGCGGCCTCGGCTATGCCGAGGGCGCCGCGCTGTCGCGCAGGCTCGGCGGCTGGCAAGTGATCTGCTGGGCGCTGGTGCTGTCGCTGCCGATCATGCTGGTGCTGACGCTGCTGACCATGCCGCCGTCGTTCGACGGCGTCGGCGTCAGTGCGTGGATGGGGCTTGCC
>NZ_RZPL01000114.1:0-10592 GCF_004022805.1 Mesorhizobium sp. M7A.F.Ca.CA.002.04.1.1
GCGGAGCCGGTGGCGCCAATGATCCCAGATGATCGCCAAAAGGGCGATGTGCAGCGAGGGGGCCTGGTTGAACGGCTTGTCGAAACCGCCGAGCACGGCAAACAGGAAGCCGGGCAGGCCGGTCGTCGCCGGCCGCACGAATGTAGCGGTCAGCGGGAACAGGATGAAGCAGATAACGGCGACGATTTGCGCGGTGAGATAGCGTCCGGCCAGACGGTCGACCCCTTGCCTGTCGTTGTTGAGCAGCAGCGACAGGCCGTAGAACAGGTTGATCGACCAATAGGGCACGATGGTCCAGGCGACGAACGGGATGCCGTGCTCCCACGAGAACACGATACTGCCGACATCGTCGCGCCGCGACGCCAGCCAGTTGGCGAAGCCGTAGCTGAGATAGAAGAACGGCGCCAGGAAGGCCAGCCACAGGGCTGCCCTGACGACCACCCGGCTATAGGGTTCGGCACGCGCCACGGATGCAGGCGATGACACCATGCTGCTCAGCGGCGCCGCGCGAGCGAGACGGTGAAGATGCCCCATTGGTCGATGCGCTGGTCGAGCTTTTCGAAACCGGCGGCTTCGACGAACTGGTCCATTTCGCCTTGCGTGCGCCGGCGCATCACCCAGGCCTCGCCGCCGCGATGCGAGGTCAGGCTGCGGGCGATCATCTCGAGCTGCGGGTGCCAAGGCTGGTTGGTGTAGAGCAACAGGCTGCCCGGCTGCATGGCGCTGGCCAATCCACCGAGCGACCGGGCGATCATCGCATTGTCCGAGAATAGCTCGTAGAGGCCGGAAACGATGGCGAGGTCCGGCGCCGGATCGGCGTTGGCGAGCACGTCGGCATCGAAAGCGTCGGCGCGCTGGAACGTGACGTCAGCCGGCAATTGCCGCTCCGTGATCAGCTTGCGGCCAAGCTGCACGTTGAGGTCGGAATAATCCTGCAGACGCACGCTCGCCGGCTGGTCGGGGCTCTTCACGATGGCATCGAGAACATAGCGGCCGTGGCCGGCGGCGATGTCGAGAATATGCACTGGCCGGCCAGTGGTCTTGAGCGTTGCCAGGCAAGAGCCGATCAGTTCTTCGAGATGCAGCTTGCGCTGGCGGATGCCGCGCCAGCCGATAGCTTCCAGGAAGACACGGTCGACGACGCGGCCAAGGGGCGTAAGTCCGCGCGCGTCGTTTTCGTAGACATAATCCAGCGTCGAGCCGGAATCGAAGCCGGTGGCAATGCCGGTCTTCATGCCTTGGGAGACCCAGGCGCCCATGCGGATGGAGGCGCGGCTGAATGCCCAATAGAGGCCCTTTGGCGACATCAACGCGAGCGGTGAAGCAAGCCGGTCGGCCTCGTCGCGTGTGTAGCCGGCAATGTCCGCCTGCTTCAGGTCGACCGGCGCATCCGGTGCCGCGAACTGCCTGGCCAGGAACGGCCGGATCAGGTCGAGGGCCTTTGCCCGGTCGCGTTCGCCCAGCGTGTCGTGGAAGAAGCCCGGCAGCACATGACGTTCCTTGATGCGGCTGCCGAGATTGACGAAGAACTCGTGCTGCGGGCCGTGGCGCACGACCCAATCGCTGCCCGAAAGCAGAAGCTGCGTCGGCGCGGTGATGGCGCGGGCGTCCGCAACGATGCGGGCTGCATGCTGATAGAGTTCGACCAGGATGTTGGAAGCGATCGGCCGCGTGATCAGTGGATCGCTCTCGAAAGAGGCGATTCGCACGGGATCATGGGTCAGGAATTTCGCCTTGACGTAGGAATTGACGAAGAAGCGGCCCTTGATCTTCTGCCAGAGCGCTATGCCCTCCTTGGCGAAGGGCACGTAGAGTTTTACCGAGAAGGCCGGTGAGGCCAGCACCATGGCGCGCAGCTTCGGCGCATAGTCATGCACCCAGGCGGCGGCCAGAACGGCGCCGAAGGACTGCGCGATCAGCGCGATATCGCGCGTGGCGAAGCCATCCCTTTCAGCGATCTCGCGCATGAAGCAGTCGATGTCGCGCACCAGCGCCGAGAAGGACGGGGCATAGCCGCGCTCGCCGGACGAACGGCCATTGCCGCGGGCATCCCAGGCATAGAAGGCGTGGTCCGGCATCCGCAATTCATCGACGAGATGGGCCATGCGGCCGCCATGCTCGTGGCCGCGATGGAAGAGCACCATCGCGCCTTTGGCATCGGCCGAAGCCGCCGGCCAGAATCGGTAGAAGATCTCCGTCCCGTCATGGCTGCGGAAGACCCGCTCCTGCGCTTGCCGCGCAAGGCTTTCCGTGGCCGCGGCGGCGACCGGTTCGTGCATCATGGTCTTTCCCTCTGGCGGCCCCACTGGCGGCATGGCGAGCCTCGATGCTCAGCTGGCGCTGCCAATAAGCCCGGCGCGTATCCGGTTTATGGCGGTCAGCAGCGAAAGCGTTGCCATGGCCGGAAACACAAATGGCGCGATCGATGCCGGCCACAGCCCTGGGGCGCACAGCACGGCGACGACGCCAAGCGCCAGCGCCCTGTCGCTCTTGCCGAACGGCCCGGCATAGTTGCGGCCGATCTTGGCGGCGATGCCGAGCACGCCGGCAAACTCGGTCAGCACCGCCGATATTGCGAAGGCGACGACGCCCCATGCGCCAAATTCCGGAAAGACGGCAAAAGGCAAGATCAGCGCGAGGTCCGAAACGACGTCGCACAACTCGTTAAGATACATGCCGAGCGTCGAGGCTTGGCCATGCTCGCGCGCCAGCATGCCGTCCACGGCATTCAGCGCCATGCGCACGAACATCACCACGGGGATAAGCAACAGCAGCCAGCGCCATTCATGCCGGATCGCAATGGCCGCGCCGGCGGCTATCGACATCGCGGCCGCCAGGATGGTTATGCTGTTTGCGGTGACCCCGATGGCCGCCAGCCGATTGACCAGCGGCCGCAGTCGGCCCTGGAAGGCCGGCTTGAGAGCGTAAAGCGTCGGCATTGCGTTGATCCCCCGATCCTGTTCAGCGGCTGTACATCAATATGCCAGACGCGACCAGCGGAGAGGCGGCGCGGCCATCATGCGTTCGCAAATCGATAACCATGATTGGCCCGGCAAAGCTGTCATGCACATTTGTCGGCTTTGTGTGCACTGCGGCACCTTGAATAGTGAGCACGCTTATTATATATCCCGCTCATGGTTTCCGATGGCATCGACAGATTGGGCTTCTTGATCCACGACGTGCAGCGCCTGATGCGCAAGCGCTTCGAGGCGAGGGCCAGTGGCTTGGGGCTTTCTTCGGCGCAATGGCGGCTTCTGGTCCGCGTTGCCAAGGAAGACGGTGTCGCGCAGGCGCGGCTGGCCGAACTTCTCGAAATCGAGCCGATCAGCGTTTCGCGCCTGGTCGACCGCATGGAGGAGGGAGGCTGGATCGAGCGTCGTTCCGACGCTGCCGATCGCCGCGTCCGCATGATCTTCCTGACGCCCAAGGCAAGCGATGCCTACGCCGTGATCAAGAGCATTGCCGGGGAAGTCTATGAGGAATCGCTTGTCAACGTGAAACCGGAAGCCCGTCGCATCCTCGTCGAGGGACTTGAGGCGATGGTCCGCAACCTGACCGACGACGAGACGCCGTCCATTGAAAAAGTGAAGAACACAGAGGGCGCAGCAGCATGAACGCGGTAGCCAAGATAGACGAGAAAGTGACCGAACTGGAAATGGAAGCGCCGGCGCAGCCGGCCGCGGCCCCGGCGACCGTTGCTCCCCCGGTGCAGCCGGCTCCGGCGCCGGTGAAGAAAAAGCGCCGGCTGGGCCGCTTCCTGCTGATGGTCGCGCTGCCTGCGGCATTGGCTGTTGGCGGCGGCTATGTCTGGGTTACCGGCGGCCGCTATCAGGAGACCGAGAACGCCAATCTGCAGCAGGCCAAGGTGTCGATCGCTTCCGACACGGCCGGCCGCATCGTCAAGGTCGACATCTTCGATAACCAGCTGGTCAAGCAGGGTGACGAGCTGTTTGCCATCGACCCCGAGCCCTACCGGATCGCGTTGGCGCAGGCCGACGCGGCGGTGGCGGGCGCGCGTCTCAATGTCGAGCAGTTGCGCGCCGCCTATGGCCAGTCGATGGCTCAGCAGAAGTCCGATGCCAGCCAGGTCGCCTTCGCCCAGTCGCAGTTCGACCGCGCCGCCGATCTTGCCCAGAAGGGCATCAACGCCAAATCGTCGCTGGACGAAGCCAAGAACGATCTCGACAAGGCCAAGCAGCAGCTCGCCGTTGCCGAGCAAGGCATCATCAGCGCCAAGGCAGCCCTTGGCGGCAATCCCGACATCGAAACCGACAAGCATCCGACCGTGATGGCCGCGCTCGCCGCGCGCGACAAGGCCGCCTACGACCTGGCGCAGACCACGGTCAAGGCGCCGGCTGACGGCATCGTCAGCCAGGCCTCGTCGTTCAAGGTCGGCCAGTATGTCGGTTCCGGCACGCCGCTGTTTTCGCTGGTCGAGACCGGCGACACTTGGATCGATGCCAATTTCAAGGAAACGCAGCTCACCCACATGAAGCCCGGCCAGAAGGCCGAGATCGTGGTCGACACCTATCCGGGGCGCACCTTCGAGGCGACGGTCAAGGCGATCGGCGCCGGCACGGGAGCCGAGTTCTCGCTGCTGCCGGCCCAGAATGCCACCGGCAACTGGGTCAAGGTCACACAGCGCATCCCGGTTCGTCTCGAACTGACCGATGCGGACGCCAAGATGGCGTTGCGCACCGGCATGAGCGCCACCGTTACCGTCGACACCGGCGTGGCGCGTGGCCTGCCTTCGATCTTCGGTCACGCCACGGCCGGCGAGGCCGCGCAGTAACGTCAACAGAATGCCGCAGGACCAGCGGCGGAGGTGAATAGCAGGATTGGTCTGATGGGAGGAGCTGGAAGGATCAGCGTTTGGGCACGCCGCATAGCGGCCTGGCCGAAGTCTGAAATCTCCGACGCGGACCCGTCGGTCCTCATGTTTCCGGGCGGCAGGCATCCGCTGATCAGAGACTTTCAGTCGATGTAACCCCCACATCGACAATCGCGTCCCACCGCGACGAGGGTCTCTCAACGGAAGGCGTTGCCGCCCGGAAACCCCTTGTACACGTTTTTGTTACCTGCTGGAAGTTCCACGCCATGAGCACGCCCGAACCCTTCAAAGAAGTGCCGCATCGCGGCCTGATCACGGTCGCGCTCATGTTGGCGACGATCATGCAGGCGCTCGACACGACGATCGCCAACGTCGCGCTGCCGACCATGACCGGCGATCTCGGCGCCTCGCCTGACAACATCAATTGGGTGCTGACCTCCTACATCGTTGCCGCCGCCATCATGACGCCGGTCACCGGCTGGCTGGCCGATCGCTTCGGCCGCAAGGAACTGTTCCTGACGGCGGTGGTCGGCTTCACCGTGTTTTCGATGCTGTGCGGCATCGCCTGGAGCCTGGAGACCATGGTGTTCTTCCGGCTGATGCAAGGCGTGTTCGGCGCCGCGATCGTGCCTCTGTCGCAGACCTTCCTGCTCGACATCAATCCCAGGGAACGCCATGGCCAGGCGATGGCCATCTGGGGCGCCGGTATCATGCTGGGTCCGATTCTGGGCCCGACACTCGGTGGCTGGCTGACCGAGAATTTCAACTGGCGTTGGGTGTTCTTCATCAATCTGCCGGTCGGCATCGTCGCCTTTCTCGGTATGGCCGCTTATTTGCCGGCTATCGCGCGGCGCGTGCGCGGCTTCGATTTCTTCGGCTTCGCCATGATATCGCTCGGCGTCGGCGCGCTTCAGCTGCTGCTCGACCGCGGCGGCGAGGTCGACTGGTTTTCCTCGGTCGAGATCTGGATCGAACTTGGTCTTTCGCTCACCGGCTTCTGGGTGTTCATCATTCACACCATGACGGCCGAGCACCCCTTCATCGATCCCAAGATCTTCCTCGACCGCAATTTCGTGACCGGGCTCGCATTCATCTTCGTCATGGGTGTGCTCATCCTGGCGAGCATGTCGCTGCTGCCGCCGATGCTGTCGACCATCTTCGGCTATCCGACCGTCACCATCGGCATCGTCATGGGGCCACGCGGCGTCGGCACCATGATCTCGATGCTCGTCGTCGGGCGGCTCATGAGCAGGATTGACGCCAGGATCCTCGTCGTCATCGGCTTCCTGCTGACCGCGCAGTCGCTCTACACCATGTCCAGCTTCACCCCGCAGATGGACAATTGGCTGATCATCAGCTCCGGCGTCATCCAGGGCCTGGGCATGGGGATGGTGTTCGTGCCGTTGTCGACCGTCGCCTTCGCCACGCTTGACGTGCGCTTCCGCACCGATGCCACGGCTCTGTTCAGCCTGGTGCGCAATCTTGGCTCGTCGATCGGCGTGTCGGTCGTGACGGTGTTGATGGTGCGCAACACGCAGATCAACCATGCCGAGCTTTCGGCCTTCATCAATCCGTTCAACCCCAATCTGTGGGCTGTCTCGCCGGCGGCCGCAGGCGGCGACCCAACGGCGCTCTCGCAGGTCGATCGCATGGTCAATCTCCAGGCCATGATGATCTCCTACGTCAACGACTTCAAAATACTCATGGTGATGACACTGCTTGCCATCCCGTTTGTTTTCCTGCTGCGCAAGCCGAAGCAGGCGCCAGCCGGCGGCGCGCCGGCGGCGCATATGGACTAGCTTTCCATCAAATCGTCTTGGGTGTGGCGCACCGAACCGGCACGTTTTCCTATTTTCCGAGCACGAGGCTCCAGTAACGGAGCTTGCTGTCGCTGCCGTCGCGCACATAGGCAAGGCCGAAGCGTGTGAAGCGCGGGTCGAGCATGTTGCGGCGATGGCCTGGTGAATGCACCCAGATGTCGAACAGCTTATCGAGGTCGAAACGACCCTCGGCGATGTTCTCCGCCGCGGCACCGGAAATTCTATTGTCCCTGACGCGCGAGGCGAAATCCTTGCCCCAGCCGGTGGTGTGGCTCATGCGGCGGCGCTGCGCCATGTAGCCTGCCTGCTGCAGGGCGGCCTGTTCGAGCTGCCGGTCGGGGACCAGCGGCGCGAGCCCGGCCGAGGCGCGGATGCTGGCCAGCGTGCTGGTGGCGGAGGAGGAGACCCCGGCGCCTTCGCCGGTTGGCAGTGAAACGGTGCTGCAGGCGGCGAGCCCCGCCAGGGCTGCGAGGCCGGTCAGCACCATGCGCCTGTTCAGCTTCGGGATCGGGTGGGTTTCGATTTTCGCTATGGTCATGCCTCTGAGATAATAGCGATCATGGCTTTTGCCGGGCAGGGCGGCGAAAATCGAAGAGGGGGCGACAGACTGACGCTGGCCGGTACAACGCTGATCGGCGTGGCATGCTGGGCGGAATTTCACCAGGCG
This sequence comes from Mesorhizobium sp. M7A.F.Ca.CA.002.04.1.1, assembly GCF_004022805.1. Classification (NCBI taxonomy): domain Bacteria; kingdom Pseudomonadati; phylum Pseudomonadota; class Alphaproteobacteria; order Hyphomicrobiales; family Phyllobacteriaceae; genus Mesorhizobium; species Mesorhizobium sp. M7A.F.Ca.CA.002.04.1.1. The sequence goes on from NZ_RZPL01000114.1 coordinate 7,319, forward strand.
ATCGACGGCGCTGCCTATCCCAGGCTGGCCGGATTGCGCCTCGCATCGAAACCGATCCGGCCGTGCGTTACCGCCATTTTTCTCAACGCTACCGCTGGCGCCGCCGCACGTCAGGTTGTCTCTCATTTCACCAGAGTGATCATCCGATCGGCATACATTGTGCGATTTCCAAGCGCCGCCGCGCAGTCGGACTTGACGGACGAGTTCCCGGTCATCTGTATCGTATTGCCGACAAGCCTGAGACAGTCGCCCTGGGCGCTCATATCAGAATTGCCGGCGTAGGAAATGGGCGCGTCCGGCGCGTAGATGAAACCGCTGAGCACGGAATTTGCGCCACCATTCAATGTCAGGGCAGACGTGTTGCCGTGATCCTGGAAAATGGTGATGCCAGCATAAGGGCCGCTGGTGGGCGGGGAAAGGTTCACCTTCTCATTGGCATTTATGTAGATCTGAGCGCTTTCCATGAGGAAAATGGTCACGCCCTGGCCAGTCAGGCTGCCGTTTCCCCCTGGCTTTATGGTGGTGCCGCGCATGATGTAGACGCCCGGATTAAGCGTGATGTTCCCCGATAATGTCTTGTCGCAATAAGTGCCGGGCGACAGCGTGTAGGTTTTGCCGTTCGGGACAGGCAAACACAATGTGTAAGGGGGAGGAACGACGTCGGCCAATGGATCAAAGGATGCGTACCTATGTTCGTGCGGCGTTCCGCAGGCGAGACTGGCGCTGGGTGGCAACAGCCCGCTGGTGCCACCGACGGTTGAGACACAGCCGGCCGAAACCAGTGCGGAACCACCCCTGTTGACGGAATCCGACGCGTCCGAGTTCGCCGCGATCACGCAATTGTCCATCGAGACGTTGGTCGAGCCCTGCAGGTTCACGGCGGCGGACGCATGCGGATCGAGCGCCAGCACGCAGGCCTGCGCGCCAGGTTTTATCTTGACCGAGGCCGAGCGGTAGGCCTGCCAGGGGGCCGAGGCGCTGATGAAGCTTGGGCGGCTTATGCTGGACGACAGCGAGATAAAGTAGGCGCTTGGACTGCCGCTTGCCGTTGCCGCGAAAGCGGAGACGCTGCCCAAATATTCCTGCTGGTCGGCCGCGCTCATATTGGCGGCGAAGAACTGCAGCCCAAGCTGCTGGACATCGCCAGCCGCCATATCGGGAGAGAACTTCGTGCCGATGGCGAGCCCAGCCGCGTCCAGCGAGTTCTGGAGTTGCGAGGCGTCATGGCTCGTGCCGATCAGATCGACGGCGCCGGCCAAACCAATCATTATTGGCAGCATAGCGAAGGCGGTCGTTATGGCAAAGTTGCCGCGCTCCGAAGACCAGAAGGCTTTCAATGCGAACATAGTCCCTCGCCGAAACTCGTAAAGCTCAGGTGATACGCCAGGGATCCCTACGAGTAATTTAAGTAAATGCTAAAATGCGTAAATGCTAAAATGCAGCACAATGATTGGCCAAAACGAAGGTCTGCCAAGGTACGCCATATGAGAGGCCATACGGAGAGTTGAACACAACGAGGAGTTGCTCCCCAGGCCATTGACCCGGCGACAATCGCCGCCAACTCTGCTATCATGCTTCTCGATCTTGAAGTGGCAGCTCTGGCGGCCATCCAGGCGGTGACCGCCCCGACACACGGGAGGAAGGTTATGGCCGGCTTTCATGTCATGGCGGACGCACGTGGAATGCATGTGCAGCCGACGGTGCGCCGCATCACCACGTCGGACCTTTGGGATGCGTTGCGTCTCGGGTTCGAGGATTTCTGGGCAAAACCATCGCACTACGTGTTCCTGTGCCTGATCTATCCCATCGTCGGCCTGATCCTGACGCAGTGGACGTCCGGCGCCAATGCCATCCAGCTCATCTATCCCCTGATGTCGGGTTTCGCTCTGGTCGGGCCGTTTGCGGCGCTCGGCCTTTACGAGATCAGCCGCCGGCGCGAGCTCGGCATGAACACCTCCTGGCGGCACGCGTTTGATGTCCGGCGCTCGTCCGCGATCCCGTCGATCGCCGTCATCGGCGTCATGCTGGTGGCGCTGTTCCTGTTGTGGCTCTACACCGCGCAATCGATCTACACTGGCCTGTTCGGAGACCAGCCGCCGGCCTCGATCGGCGGCTTCATCCGCGACGTGCTGACCACCAGTAAGGGCTGGACGCTGATCCTTGCCGGTAATGCCGCGGGCTTTGTCTTTGCCGTAATCGTGCTGGCCACCACTGTGGTTGCCTTCCCGCTGCTGCTCGACCGCGACGTCGGCGCCGTCTCAGCCATCGAGACCTCGGCCCGGGCGGTGATGGCCAACCCGCTGCAAATGGCGCTGTGGGGCTTGCTGGTCGCCGTGCTTCTGGTGATCGGTTCGATCCCGCTGTTTGCCGGGCTCGCCGTCGTCATGCCGGTGCTCGGCCATGCCACCTGGCATCTCTACCGCAAGGTGGTCGAGCCGGAGCGGGCACAGCAGATAAGACGGCCGATGTAACGAAGCAGGCACCCATGGCCTTCACCCTGCCGAGACTGCCCAACAAGGTCGTCTGTCTGACCTGCCTTTGTATCGGTAGCTATCTGCATGCCGCGCCAGCGCGCGCTGACCAGCCGGTGCAGTTTGAAAGCGCGGCTTCGGAGCCAACGCCATTTCAGAAGCGCATTGCGCAAGCGGGCGGCAACGTCCCGAGGGCCGTTCCCGGCACGCCGCTGCAGGGGTATTTAACGCGTCCGCCGGGTGAGGGGCCGTTCCCGGCTGTCGTGGTTCTGCACGGATGTTCAGGTTTGCCCCGAAGTGTAAGGAAAACCTGGTCCGAGCGACTGTCTTCCTGGGGTTACGTCGTCCTCGTCGTCGACAGCTTCAGCACCCGCGGCATTAAGGAGACCTGTGATGGCCTCCACCCTGTTGATCGCGTATATGACGCCTACGGCGCTCTGGAATACCTATCAAAATACAGTTTTGTCGACCCGCGGCGCATTGCGTTGATGGGGTTCTCCGCTGGCGGGAACGCAACGCTCGAGGCCTTGCAGTCTGGTGGAGACGAGCGGCTTATGGAGCGCAAATTCAAGGCTGCGATCGCCTACTATCCGGATTGTTCGGCAACGAATGGCGACATGGCGGTCCCGACCTTGATCCTGATCGGCGAGCTGGACGATCGGACCCCCGCCAAAAATTGCCAGGAGATGATGACGCAGCGCAGCGGCAAGGGAAGCTCTGTGCAGCTTGACGTCTACCCGGGTGCTCGTCACGGATTTGACTCCGCAGGATTGAAGACCGGCATCGAGGCCTATGGTCAGTAC
>NZ_RZPL01001150.1:0-997 GCF_004022805.1 Mesorhizobium sp. M7A.F.Ca.CA.002.04.1.1
GGATCAGGTTGATCGGCAGGCCCCAGATGTTGCCCTTGCGCAGCGATGCCTTGTCAGGCGCGTAACGGGCGAAATCGCAGAAATTGAGATAGAGCGCCGAGAAATAGGTGACCCAGATCGCGGCCACCGCAAACAGCGAGGTCCAGGAGCCAGGCGTGCCGGGCACGCCCGCATCCTTCGTCTTGTCCAGCAGCACGTCCATCGGGATGTCGCTGGTGAAGGCAAATCTCCCGGATTTGACACAGAGATAGATCGCCAGGATCAGCATCATCACCCACACCGCGGGGCCGGCCCAGTCCTGGAAGCGGCGGACCGTTTCCATGCCGTTCTGGATGATCAGCAATTGCAGCCCCCAGATGACCACGAAGCAGATCACCTCCAGGCCGGTATGACCGAGGAAGTGCGTGCTGGCGTTGAAATCGGCGAACCATTGCGTGCGGATCAGCAGCGCCACGATCGCGCCCGAGGCGGCGGCAGTCTGCGCGCCGTACCAGAAGCAGGCGACGACGGCGCGCACCAGCGCCGGTATGTTGGCGCCCCAGATGCCGAAAGAGGCGCGGGCAAGCACGGGGTAGGGCACGCCCGTCTTCACGCCGGCATAGCCGACCATGTTCATCAGCGCGTAGATGATCAGCGAGCCGATGCCTATGGCGATGATGAAATTGACGAAGCCGCCGCAGAACAGGAACAGACTGGCGGCAAGATAGTAGCCCCAAAGGCTGTGGACGTCCGACGTCCAGACGTTGAAGATCGAGAATGGTCCCCAGTTTCGAACTTTGGCCGGAGCCAAATCCTCGTTGTACAGATCAGGTGAAGCACCCTGTATCGTCATGGCAATGTTCCCCTTTTGCAGCACGCGCCCTCACGCGTTGGCCGCGTGCAGGTTAAGCCTGCCGCAGGGGAACCGACAAGCAACCTATTTGCCGGCTTTGGCCTTAAAGATATTCAATGAGAACTGCGATTATCGATGCAAGGCGATGGTGGGTCATCGCTGGAC
>NZ_RZPL01001151.1:0-990 GCF_004022805.1 Mesorhizobium sp. M7A.F.Ca.CA.002.04.1.1
GCCGAAAGCCCCTTTCTGAGGGACCTTGGCGCCGCCGAGGTGATCTCGCGCGAGGAGCTTGCCCAGCCGGCCAAGCCGCTGGCCAAGGAGCGCTGGGCCGGCGGTATTGACGCTGTCGGCAGCCACACGCTGGCCAATGTGCTCTCGATGACCTCCTATGGCGGCGCGGTCGCCGCCTGCGGCCTGGCCGGCGGCATGGACCTGCCGGCCAGCGTCGCGCCCTTCATCCTGCGCGGTGTCTCATTGCTCGGCATCGATTCAGTGATGGCGCCGAAAGCAGTCCGCCTCGAGGCATGGCGCCGCATCGGCACCGACCTCGATCTGCAGAAGCTCGCCAGCCTGTCCAGCACCATCGGGTTCGACGGCATCGTCGATGCCGCGCGCGATATCGTCGAGGGCAAGATCCGCGGCCGCGTCGTCGTGGATATGTGACTCCGCCCAACTGCCGGAAGGGCGGATGCAATCGCCAGATCTGGTGGCAAACCCGCCGCGCCTCGGCAAAAAGCGCTCATCCGCTAAAATTGGAACGATCCGCCGCAATTTTCCATAAGCTCTGTCTGGCAAGAATTTCGCATGATCGCGCAATCCGGCAGCCAACAGGCGGACACTGGCGACGATGTCGATGCGGTGCTCCCGCCGGCGTCGACGCGGCGCTTCGTCGCCGCGCCGCCGCTGGTGCCCGAGCCGGAATTCTCCAGGCGCGAAGGCCTGTCCTTTCTGACATTCGTCGCCATCGTGGTGATGGCCGGGCTGGCGCACCTGACCGGGGCACCGATGTTCATCAGCGTTGCATTGCTCGCAACCGGCCTAGCCGGCCTTGCCATGCATCTGCGCGCCAGGCGGAGCGAACATCGCACCGCCGCCCTTCTTGACGAAACCACGGCCCGCAGCCGCGCCGAGATCGAGACGCTGGCCGACCGCATGTGGGAGATGCAGGAGAGCGATGAGCGCTTTCGTGGCCTGATCGACGCGCTTGGAGATCTCGTCATC
>NZ_RZPL01001152.1:0-985 GCF_004022805.1 Mesorhizobium sp. M7A.F.Ca.CA.002.04.1.1
ACGCGATCCTGTGCGACGCCAATCTGCCCTCTTCGGCGCTGGAACGGCTGGTCGCGCTCGCTGCGGGCAAGCCGGTTTTCGCGATTGCCATTTCGCCGGCCAAGGTGGTGCGGTTGCTACCGGTGCTGAAGGAGCTTTCGCTGGTCTTCATGAACCGGCGCGAGGCCATGGCGCTGGCCGGCGTCGCCGCGAATGCCACGGAGCGCGAGGTCGTCGACGGGTTGCGATGCAGCGGCCTCGTCAGCGGCGTGGTGACGGCAGGCGGCGGGCCCATGCTGGGCTTCGATGAAGCCGGCGCCTTCTCTATCCTGCCGCCGCCACCAAGAAAGGTCGCCGACGTCACCGGCGCCGGTGATGCGCTGGCAGGCGCAACGGTCGCTGCCTTGCTGCGCGGACTGCCGTTGCGGGCAGCTCTGCGCGAAGGCATTGCCGGGGCGACGCTTGCCATCGAAAGCGCCGCCGCCGTTCCGGAGTTCACCGCGGCGAGCTTCGCGGAAGCGTTGGCTCTTGTGCCGGATGCCAGGGAAATGGCATGAGACCGGCGAATTCATAGTGCCGCGATGTTGCCGAGCGTCCGACGGACGCGCCGCATTCCGGATAGGAGACCTTGATGACCCCTGAGACCGCCCGCCCCTTCATCGACATCCACGCGCCGGTGGCGCAGGCCCTGGCCGACGGCCGGCCGGTGGTGGTGCTGGAAAGCACCATCATCACCCATGGCATGCCCTACCCCGACAATGGCGCCATGGCGGCCGATGTCGAAAAGATCATCAGCGATGGCGGCGCCGTGCCGGCGACGATCGCCGTGGTTGGCGGCCGCATCAAGATCGGGCTTTCGGACGGCGAGCGCGAATCGCTGGCGATGACGGGCGACGCGATGAAGCTGTCGCGCGCCGATCTCGGTTTTGCCGTGGCGCAAGGGCGCACCGGCGGCACCACGGTCGCCGCCACGATGATCGCGGCGCATATGGTCGGCATAAAAGTG
>NZ_RZPL01001153.1:0-978 GCF_004022805.1 Mesorhizobium sp. M7A.F.Ca.CA.002.04.1.1
CCTTGAAGGTGTCTGGGACGACGAAGGCGGAGGCTACCGCAGCGCCTTCTGCCCGCCCGCCGCCGTGATCACCCCGACGATGATCAGCCCCGTCAGCAGCAACCGCACCCCGGCGCTCACCCCAAACGTGTTGAGCATGGTCAAAAGCAGCACCAGGAACAAAGCCGCGCCCCAGACGCCGGGGACATTGGCCTTGCCGCCGGCGACCGACGTGCCGCCGATGACGACGACGGCGATCGAGGCCAGCAGATATTCGTTGCCGATGTCGACATTGGCGCCGCGGAAATAGCCGGCGAGCAGCGCGCCGTCGATGCCGCCGAGCGCGCCCGACAGCGTGTAGGTGAGGAAGCGGATGCGGCCGACATTGACACCGGCCAGCCACGCCGCGCGAATGTTCTGGCCGATCGCCAGCACCGAGCGGCCATAGATCATACGCTGCAGCGCGATGGCCGCGCCGACGGTGAACAATACCGTGAGGATCGCCAGCACCGGAATGCCCAGCACCTGCCAGTTGGCAAAATCGGCGAAGCCCGGCGGCGGCTTGATCTGCAGCCCGCGGCCATAGCTGATGTCGATCGACTGGATGATGAAGCTGGCCGATAGCGTGGCGATGATCGGCGGGATGCGCAGCGCCCAGATCAGCAGGTAGTTGGCGGCGCCAATCGCCGCCCCGCAGGCAAGTGCCGCCAAAAGCCCGACCGCGATCATGGAATCGTTGCCGTCCATCACCTTCATCGCGACGGCGCTGGCAAGGCCGATATTGGCCGGCAGCGACAGGTCGACATTGCCTGGTCCCAGCGTGATGACGAACATCTGGCCGACGCCGACAATGACGGTGAATACCGCCAGCGAAAGGGCTGCCGTCACCATGCCACCCCTGCCATAACCGCCGGTGAAGGCGATCGTCGCCAGCCACACCAGCAAGGCGCCAATGAACGACCAGATCCAGGGTTTGGTAAGCAGCGATCTCACCGATGT
>NZ_RZPL01001154.1:0-967 GCF_004022805.1 Mesorhizobium sp. M7A.F.Ca.CA.002.04.1.1
CATGAAACGCGTCAACGAGGAGACGCAGATGACGCGCGAGGCGCTCGACGCCGGCCTCGACGGCATCTGGAGCGCCATGAAAGGCTGCATCGACCGCGGCCTGTCGCAGGACGGCATCATGCCGGGCGGGTTGAAGGTGCGCCGCCGTGCCCGCATGCTGCATGACAAGCTGCAGGAGCAATGGCAGCAGAACAAGCCCAATCCCTTGCTCGCCAATGACTGGCTGTCGATCTACGCCATGGCGGTGAACGAGGAAAACGCCGCTGGCGGCCGGGTCGTCACAGCGCCGACCAACGGTGCGGCCGGCAGCGTGCCGGCGGTGCTGCGCTACTGGCTGCATTTCCATCCCGAGGCGGACCAGCCGAGCATTCGTGATTTCCTGCTGACGGCTGCTGCGGTCGGCGGCATCATCAAGACCAATGCTTCGATCTCCGGCGCCGAAGTCGGCTGTCAGGGCGAGGTCGGGTCGGCATCGGCAATGGCGGCGGCCGGCCTGTGCGCCGTCATGGGCGGTACGCCCGAGCAGGTCGAGAATGCCGCCGAGATCGCGCTCGAACACCATCTCGGCATGACCTGCGATCCGGTTGGCGGGCTGGTGCAGGTGCCGTGCATCGAGCGCAATGCGCTGGGCGCGGTCAAGGCGGTGACGGCAGCGTCACTGGCCATCAAGGGCGACGGCACCCATTTCGTACCTCTCGATGCAGCAATCGAGACCATGCGCCAGACCGGCCTCGACATGAACGAGAAGTACAAGGAAACCAGCCTGGGTGGGCTCGCCGTCAACGTCGTGGAATGCTGAAGGCTGGCCTAAACTGCCACTGTGGAGAAGTCGATCCGGTCGTTGACGCGTCCGCATGCGGGACTAACCTTAAGCGATGTCTCTCAATCTCATAAAACTCTGTGTCGGCTGCGACAGCGTCGAAGATCTCGAGGAGTGGATCGCCTTCCGCCTCGACGAGCGGCGGCG
>NZ_RZPL01001155.1:0-963 GCF_004022805.1 Mesorhizobium sp. M7A.F.Ca.CA.002.04.1.1
GTCCTCGCGCACCGGCTTCGACCACTCCGCCTGTTCGACGCGGCGCGCCGTCGACAGCTTCGACTGCCAGCGGCTCTGCCAATGGTCGGGGCCGGAATTGGTGTAGCCCGGCACGATGAGAATATCTGCGTCTCTGACCTTCATGGCGCTGAGATAGCGAGCGGCATCGCTTCGTGCAACCGGCAGAAACGCCACGTTTGATCACAATAGTGAACACCATGTTCGCTTCTTCGCGTCTTGTGTGAACGATGCGGATGGACGATCTGTGGTCAGGAAAAGAAACAGCCGTGCGCGGGAACCCTGACTTTGGAACTGACACGACGTACAATGATCGGCGGAGTGGGGTTTCTCGCTTTGGGAGCTTCATCGCAGGCCGGTCGAACGGAGCATTTGATGAGCGAGTTGCCTTTTGCCGCCACCACCCCGGTCAGCGTTGCCCGCGTCGGGCTGAAGGCGCGCGACGCGGAAAGCCTTGCCGCATATTATCGCAGCATCGTCGGTCTGCAGGAACTGAGCCGCGCCGATGGGGCGATCACGCTGGGCGCCGCCAACCGTCCGTTGCTGGTCATCGAGGCCGATCCTTCGGCCAAGCCGGATGATCCTCGCAGCGCAGGCCTGTTCCATACGGCCTTCCTGCTGCCCAGCCGTGCCGATCTCGGCCGCTGGATCAACCACGCCATATCAAACAAGATCGCCATCGAGGGCGCTTCCGACCATCTGGTCAGCGAAGCACTGTACCTGACCGATCCCGAAGGCAATGGCATCGAGATCTATGCCGACCGCCGTCCGCAGGACTGGAAGTGGAATGGCGACAAGGTGGCGATGGCGACCGAGCGGATGAACATTCCGTCCGTCGTTGCCGAAGTGCCTGCGGGTGACGCCGGCTGGCAGGGCGCGCCGGAAAACAGCGTCGTCGGCCATGTCCACCTGCGCGTCGGCAGGCCGGAAGACGCCGAAGCCTGG
>NZ_RZPL01001156.1:0-961 GCF_004022805.1 Mesorhizobium sp. M7A.F.Ca.CA.002.04.1.1
GAACCTCGTTTTCTCGGGAGCGTTTTTCTCACGACTTGGAATTTGGAGAGATTATCGTGAGAGATATTGCAGCCACAGCCACGTTGCTTGCATCGATCGCCATCGTGATTGCATTGATTCTTCTGGTGCCGAAGAGCTTTGGATTCGAAACCTCTCAGCCGATTGTCCAGGGCGAGCTTCCAACGAAATGACAAAGCAGGCGAGGCACGACGTCTGCTTCCTTTGACACCTACCGCACCAAGACGCCGGCGTGGCTGCAGAGCGCTGCGAACGCTTCCTGCGCCTCGGCGGCGCCTGTCTGGGTTTCCAATGCGGCTTCGACCTTCTCGCGCGCCGCCTGGTAGAACGGGCCGCGCTTGGCCTGCGGCCAATCGATCAGGATTTCGCTGGCATCCCTGAGCGTGGCGACGTCGCGGATCGTGTCCGAGCCATGCGGCTTGATCCGCATCGGTGTGGGCAAAATGAGCTCGGACATGTCCTGTTTTCCAACTACTGCAGGAGTTTTGCTTCGCGCGCGGCGTCGATCACCGCCCGCATCGCTTTTTCCGGCGGCGTCCAGCCATCCAGCGCATCGCGGCAGCTGCGCAACGCCGCCCGGTAGCGCCGTCCCTGGCCAGCCGGCCAGTCGCCGAGGCATTCCAGGCCTTCCCAGGCGCTGCGGACGATGCGCTCGCGCTCAGGCGCGAATTTCAGCCTGATGGGGCGGGGAAACATCTTGTCGTTCAACGGTCGTCTCCATGATTGCCGCAAGTCGCCGGGCGACATGCGTGAGAGGCGTCCGGTAACGTCGGCGGCAGGGCAGGGTTCCCTTGCCCGGAGATCAAATCTCTGCGTCGATGTCCGACAGCGATCTCGGCGTCGGCGCTTCGGCGTTGTACGCCGCTGGGCGGTCATGCTCGAACTGTTCGGCGCCGGGCAAAGCGTGCAGCCAGGTCTCGCGCCTGGAGGTCCACAATTCATA
>NZ_RZPL01001157.1:0-957 GCF_004022805.1 Mesorhizobium sp. M7A.F.Ca.CA.002.04.1.1
CCGGAACGCCCAGGACCTGGCTGGAGAAGATCGTGTAGGCCCAGCTGTCGCTGAGGCTGGTCAGCGCCATCGACTTGCCCTCGTTGATGATCTGGATCAGGCCGCGCAGCAGGAAATTCATGCCCAGCGTGGCGATCAACGACGACAGCCCGCCATAGACGACCAGCGAGCCTACCAGGAAGCCGAGCAGCATGCCGGTGACGAGTGCCGCGGCGATGCCGAGAAACGGATCGTAGCCGGCCTGCACGACCAGCGCGAAGACCCATGAGGCGAAGCCCATCGTTGCCGGAAACGACAGGTCGATCTCGCCGCAGGTGACGACGAAGACCAGCGGCACCACCACGAACAGCGCAACGGGGAGCGTCGTCAGCACCGAACGGTAGAGATACCAGGTGGTGAAAACGGTCGGGTTGGCGATCAGGAACACCGTCATCATGACGATGAACACGGCGAGCGTGCCGAGCGCGGCACGGTTGTCGAGGATGAAGCCGCGCATCCAGTGATCGGATGGGTGCCTCCATTCCTTTTGAGAACTGGGACGGGGAATGCCGGCGGACGGCTCGTGCAGGTTGGGCTCCATGGTCTTGCTCATCGTGCTCTCTGCTCCGCGTCGCCGGCATCGTGCAGCCCGGCCAATCCGCCGGGATGCGCGACCTCTTCCATGAAGTTGATGAGATCTTCGGCCGACTTGACCTCGCTGCGGTCGGTCGTCAGTGCAACCTTGCCGCGGTCCAGCACCACGAAGCGGTCGGCGATGTCGAAGACATGATGGATGTTGTGGCCGATGAACAGGATCGAGCGGCCGCTCGCCCGCACCTGGCGCACGAAATGGAACACCTTGGCGGTCTCGGTCAGCGACAGCGCCGTCGTCGGTTCGTCGAGGACGATCAGCTCGGCCTGCTTGTAGATGGCGCGGGCGATCGCCACGCCCTGGCGTTCGCCCGCGCCATCTACAAG
>NZ_RZPL01001158.1:0-954 GCF_004022805.1 Mesorhizobium sp. M7A.F.Ca.CA.002.04.1.1
GCCGGAATCGGCTTCGTTCGAGGCGACGAAGGCCTGGTTGTCGGGCAGCGTGTCGACGTTGACCGGCTCGCGGTTGACATAGACCAGCGGGATCTTGGCTGCGGCGGCGGCATCCGACATCGCCTGCGTGGCCGAAGTGTCGACCGGGTTGACGATGATGGCGTCGACGCCCGAAGCGGCGAAGTTCTTGATCTGGTCAAGCTGCTTGGCAACGTCGTTCTGCGCGTCCTCGACCTGCAGCTCGACGCCGCTCATACCCTTGGCCTGCTCGATCATGCCGTTGCGCAGCACGGTCAGGAAGTTGTCGTCGAACTTGGCCATCGACACGCCAACCTTGGCGGCCAGGGCGGATGAACTCATCAGCGCCGCGAAGGCGACGCCTAAAATCAATTTCTTCATTGTGTTTCTCCTCCACATATTGGTGTCCGGTTTCACCGATTTATCCGGAATCCCCGATCTCCCCGGGGAATCTCTCCCTGATGTCGTTTCTATTCCGGGTGACGCTTGCCGTTGGCTGGAACGTCAAACCCTCTGTTTGAAACAGATATTCCGGAACGAAAGAACCAAAATATACAGATGATGAAATATTTATTCCATTTCACATCGGGGCGTCAAGGGCGATTCCGCGGCCTGCGGGCCGATTTACGCATCGCTCTGATGGATTCTATCATTTGCCTCGGCACCTTGCGCGGCGGCTGGCTAGATGTTTTCCGGCAGATAGATGTCGAAGGGCAGAAAGGTCTGGCCCGGAGCGTTGGCGGCGCCGGTTTCGATGGCATGCGCCATCAGGTCGACGAGCTCACGGCATAAAGCGGCGAGCGGGGTCGAGATCACCATGGTGAGGATGTTGTCGGCGAGCGCCGCGCGCGACTCGGCGTTGATCTCGTTGCAGACGACCACCGGCATGGTCGCGGGCTTCGCTGCCCGCAGCGCCGAGACCGCGCCTTCCATGCC
>NZ_RZPL01001159.1:0-934 GCF_004022805.1 Mesorhizobium sp. M7A.F.Ca.CA.002.04.1.1
CCCTCAGCCTGGGCGGCAAGGGCGGCAACGGCGGCGATGGCGGAGATGTGAGGGTTGAGGTTTCCGGATCGATCGAAACCTTCGGCGCCCGCGCGCATGGCGTCGTGGCGCAGTCGGTGGGCGGCGGCGGCGGTGTCGGCGGCGACGCAAAAGGTAAAACCTCGAACGCGCTCGGCATCGGCGGCCTTGGCGGCAATGGCGGCGATGGCGGCGACGTGACCGTGATCCGCACCGGCACCATCACCACGCATGGTGTCGATGCGGTCGCCATCATCGCTCAGTCGGTCGGCGGCGGCGGCGGCATCGGCGGCGCCGGCTTCGGGCGCTTCGGCGCCACGGCGGATGGCGGCAGCGGCATCGACAACAACACCATCGGCTTCAACACATTTGCGGGTGCCAAGGGCAATGGCGGCACGGTGACCATCCAGCAGGACGGCGAGATCGTCACCGATGGCGAGCGGGCGCACGGCATCGTGGCCCAGGCGGTGGGCGGCGGCGGCGGCCTGGCCGGCACGCTCTCCGCCGGCGCTGCCGGTTCCGGCGGTGGCATCGGCGATGCCGCGGCGGCGACGGCGACGGCCATGAGCCAGGTCTGGGTCAAGGGTGCGAGCTCGTATGCCATGTTCGGACAGAGCGCGACCGGCATCGGCGACGCGCACGCGGTTACGCTGACCGCGGGCGACAGCCTGTTCGCGCAGGGTGCTGGTTCCGTGGCCGCCTACGGCGAAAGCACAGCCAACGGCGCGAAAGGCAACATCACCATCAATCTCAACGGTCATTACACGATTGGCGGTGCCGGAACCGGCGTTGCCGCCATGCTCGTCGGCGGCGCCAACAACGCGCTGACCAACCACAGCCTGCTCTACGCAATGGGAGCGACGCCGACATTCGAGATCCAGGCAGCGGATATCCAGGCATTCCAGACCTTCCTGTT
>NZ_RZPL01000115.1:0-10552 GCF_004022805.1 Mesorhizobium sp. M7A.F.Ca.CA.002.04.1.1
CTTATGCGTCGTTCATCGCGGTCGGGCGCCACTTCCGTGGTCGCGCCGGCCGAGGCCGGAACCGACATGTCGATGGCCGGAGCATCGGGAAGCGTGGCGTCCGGCATGATGTCGGGAACGACGGGCAGGACGCGCGAGCGCGGCGCATCGGCAGCGGATTGCACGGGGCCGTCGACGACGACATCGGGGGACGATGCCTGTCGGCCGGTTTCGACCGCGGGCGCCGAGTCCGCTCCGAGTTCGACCGCCGGTGCATCGCCCTGCGGGCCGACATCCGGCACCGCCGGCAGGAACTCGGATTCGATTTCGGTGATTTTCGCCTGGATTGCCTTGCGGCGCTTGATGGCGACCTCAACGGTCACACCGGGATTGGCCTGGAGCGCGCGATCAAGCGCGGCAAAAGCCGAGCGATAGACCCTCTCGCGGAACGCGCGGTCCTCGGCATTGCCTTTCTCCAAGGCGTTCCGGATCGCTTTTTCGATCGCGTCCAAGCGGGTCCCTCTGTCTTTGCCTACCTTGCCGTGATCGTTAGCCGCAGGCGACCAATCAATCAACGGGCGAGCGGCGCATTCTGCCTCGCAGAGGTATGCAAAGTCCATTCCGGCGCTGTTCCGGCAACAAAATCAGCATGTTTCACCGATTTTCACGCGCGGAGAGCGCACGTACCGTGCGCCGCATCCCTTGGCGATTGATTGGCGGACAAGGCGGCGGCCGGCTTTCGAGGGTGCCATGACGCCGCCGCAGGAATTGCCAAGTCGCATCTTGAATTCGCGCCCGGTTGCGTCTATCACCGCCGCATCTTGGAGGCGTTGGCTTCCCGGGCCGCTTTAGCTCAGTTGGTAGAGCACCGCATTCGTAATGCGGGGGTCGCGTGTTCGAGTCACGCAAGCGGCACCATTTACTTGTTCACAGCCGTCCATTCGTTTGGGGCCGCAACCCCAACATCTCACGACCTAGATGGGACGGCTGACGTGCCTCGGGACTGCTTGAAGTCGGTGGGAGTAAGGCCAGTTTGGCGCTTGAAGGCGCGGCTGAAGTGTCCCGCATTGCTGAAGCCACAGCGGAATCCAATCTCGCCCATGTTTAGGTCGCTAACCTCGAGGAGCGTCTTTGCGTAGTGCACGCGTATCGCGAGATATGCCGACAGTGGGCTCCTACCGATTTCAGCAAAAAACAACCGTTCAAGCTGTCGTCTCGAAACGCTGAGCGATCTTGCAATGTCGCTGACAGCCAACGTTTCTTGGACGTTGCTCTCCATGAGAAGGAGGGCACGCCTCAGTTGTCTACTTTCGGCGTTTGGGAAAAGATCTCCCACGGGCTGGACGTCGCGGGTCGTCCTGACCCGATCAAGAATAAGGATCTTGGCAGCTTTCTCGCTAGCTTTCTTACCAATGGACTCTGCCACAAAATGACCAGCCAGGTCGGCCGCTCCGACACCGCCAGCGCAGGTTGCGCGGCTTCTGTCGACGGAGAACAGGCTATCCGCATGTGCCAAGACTTGCGGGAACATGGTACGGAAATCTTTGACGTGGAGCCAGCTCACGGACACGTTGTAGCCGTCCAGCAATCCATATCGAGCGAGTACGAAACTGGCTGTGCAGAGCGCCGTCAATCGAACTCCGCGCGATGCGGCCTTTAGCAGGAAGGCTTCCTTCTGGCTTCCAAGAGTATCGCCCGTGTTCAGAAGCCCGCCAACGACAACGATATCGTCGTATTCCTCCGGGTGCTGGAGTTCTCTCGTCGGCATCACTTCGATGCCGCAACTTGCGCGGATAGGCAAACCACGCTCGCCAACCACTTGCCAGTCGAACTCTACTCTTCGACTCCGATCATCCTCGTCGCCCGCAAGCCGCAGCGTGTCGACGAAAAGCGCAAACGGCGAAAGCGTAAAATGGCGCGTCAGCAGAAACGCAAACTTTCTGGCCATCTCTCGTCATCACCGGTTAGGTCGGAGAACTACTGCAGCGTATCGAAAAGTGCCGCGACGATCATTTCAGGCGCATCTTCCTGGACGAGATGACCTGCTTGAGGCACGGCCGTCATCACCCCGTTGGTGAGCTTCTCGGACAATTTCTGTCCTTGCGCGATTGGGATCCACTCGTCTTCACGACCCCATAGAATTCGAACGGGAAAATTCATCGGCCTATAAAGCTTTTCGACTTCGTCGGTGAATTTTTGATCCATTTGGGCGATCTGTCGATAGAAGGCCGGCTTGCCTACGGGCCCAAGCCAAGGCTGCATATAGAGGTCCAGAGCTTCGCTGCGAAGGGTCTGGAACGCCGCGCCTTGCAGGTACGCTCGCAAGATCGATTCGTGAATGTAATCGGGGGCGCCGGCAAACGCGGCTTCATGCTTTCGCGCATGCTGCACCAAGGCGGAGCCCCAAGGGGCGACCGCCACAGGGTCGACCAACAACAGGCTACGATACCGCACATCGTTAAGATAGTGGGTGCGAAGTGCAGTCGAGCCGCCAAAATCATGACAAAGGACGTCAGGCTCCTTCACGCCCCACTCCTTCAACAGTGAGGCAAAAAGTTTGTTCTGCACGCCTAGCGACACATCCTGACCATCCGCCTTTGCGGATTGACCATATCCGAGGAGATCGAAGAAATAGACCGTCCGGCGTGAAGCTATGAGAGGCGCTATGCGGCGCCATACTTGTGACGAAAACGGCGTTCCATGAAGCATCACCAAGGGAGCGCCCTCCCCGATCCGGCCCCACGCAACGTCCTGGCCTTCAAAACGAAACGACTGATCTAGCTTCAGCATCGGTGCCTCTTGATAACCTCTATGATGATGATTGCGGAAATCGTGCCAAGGCGGAACGATCCCGAGCGACATAGCCTATCGTTCTGCGCGGTTCCCTGGATTCGCCGGCTGATTGGCAGAGTACAACACCGGTCGAAATGAAATGGTGCCCCCACCGTTTTCGCTACCCCACAGTCCGCCGTATCCAATCATGGCCGCCATGATCTGGTCCTTTGTCACTCGACCCAACGGTTTGCCGTGTCCGTCGACGACGACGCTCTCGTGCCCGCCATGCTGGCACATCAGCTTTGCAGCCGCATTCAGGGTGGTGTCAGCTGAGAGAAGAGATTTCGGCAAAGCGCTCGCCGGATTTGACGGCGTCATAATCGCGTCAACTCGTATTATACGTCCTCTGTTGACGTCCTTTACAAACGAGGCCACGTAGTCATCTGCCGGCCGAAGAACGATGTCCTGGCTCGAACCTTGTTGAACCACCTCGCCGTTGCGAAGGATGGCAATCTGGTCTCCCAGTCTCAACGCCTCATCAAGATCGTGCGTGATGAACACGATCGTTTTTTTCACCTCCTGCTGAATATTCCGCAGCATCTCCTGCATGTCTGACCGAATGAGGGGATCGAGGGCAGAAAACGCCTCGTCCATCAGCAGGATTGGCGAGTCGCTTGCCAAAGCCCGAGCCAACCCGACACGTTGCTGCATGCCGCCCGAAAGCTGGTTCGGATACCGGTCTTCAAATCCGTTCAACCCAACGCGTGAAATCCAGCGCATCGCCTTTTCACGATGCCTATAGCGATCGCCGCCTTGGATCTCCAGGCCGTACAGGGTGTTCTCCAGAACGTTGCGATGCGGAAGCAAAGCAAATTTTTGAAACACCATCGCCGTGGTGTTGCGACGAAAGGCCCGCAAAGCATGCTCATCCAATTTGAGAACGTCCTGGCCGCCAACGATGATCTGGCCAGCCGTCGGCTCAACCAGCCGGTTGATGTGCCGTATCAAGGTGGATTTCCCGGATCCCGAAAGGCCCATTATGACGTGGACCTGACCAGCAGCCATATTGATGCTAACGTCGTTCAGTCCAAGGACAAGCCCGTGGCGTTCGTTCAACTCATCTTTCGTCATCCCTCTCGCCAATGCATTCAGGTGGTTGTTGGCATTGGCTCCGAAGATCTTGAACAGATGTGAGATAACGATTCCGACTTGTTTTTCTTCACGATCAGGCATGCATCAACTCCAGGTGTCGCTGCAGCCGCTTGCCATAAGCTTGGCTGATACGGTCAAAAATGATGGCGATACCAACAATGGCTAGTCCATTGAACAAACCCAGCGTGAAATACTGATTGTTGATCGCTTTGAGGACCGGTTGACCCAAACCCTGCACCCCGATCATCGAGGCAATGACGACCATGGCTAGTGCCATCATGATGGTCTGATTGACGCCAGCCATGATGGTCGGCAGCGCCAGGGGAATCTGGACGTCTCGCAGCTTTTGCCAATTGGACGAACCGAAGGCATCGGCCGCCTCTAATACATCCTTGTCCACGAGGCGGATGCCCAGATTTGTCAGCCTGATCATGGGAGGGATCGCATAGATTACGACGGCTATCACACCAGGAACCTTGCCGATTCCCAGCAGCATCACCACCGGGATCAGATAAACGAAGCTTGGCATGGTTTGCATGACATCGAGTACCGGATTGATGACCCTCTGGATGCGCTCCGATCTCGACATCGCAATTCCAACCGGCGCACCGAGCACGATGGCTATGATCGTCGAGACAAGGATCATGGACACCGTCTTCATCGTATCGTCCCACATGCTCAGGAACCCGATTGCAACGAGGGTGACGACGGTTCCAGCCACGGTTGTCAAGTTTCGGGATGCAAGCCATGCCAGCCCAGCCGCCAGCGAAATGATCAGCGGCCAGGGCGTGTCGGTTAGAAAGTGCTCGCACTTGATCAGAAGGTACTGCAACGGCGCGAAAACGCCCTCAATTGAATCGCCGTATGTTCGGGTGAAGGTTCGAAAAGCGTCATCCAGCCCCTTTTTGACAAGCCGCAAGGCCTCGTCATTGAGATGGGGAAAATTTGTCAGCCAATCCATGAGGAATTCTCGGTCGGTCAGCCCAGTGAGGGCAATGGCGGTCGCAATGATGGCCGCTCTAAAGGCCACCACCGCGACACGTTGATTAAAGTGCCGCTTTGATTTTTCCGGCGACGCCGACCGGGACCCACTTGGCCCAGATATCCTCGCGTGTCTTGAGGAAATACCTTGCCGCATCGTCACCAGTGGCCTGGTTGTCGGTCATCCAGGTCAAGAGACCGTTCACCGTATCGTTGGACCACGACCGGGTTTGCAGGTACTCCATCACTGCGGGATCAGTACGATCCGAAAAGCCTTTCGTGACGATCGTCTTTACTCGATCTTGCGGCCAAACGTTTGGCTTTGGATCGGCACAATCCGCCACTGTATTGCAACGCTTCCATTCAGCCTGATTGTAAGGAACCCCGAAGTCGAGCTTCACCATTTCATACTTTCCCAGAATCGACGTCGGAGCCCAATAGAATCCGAGCCAGCCTTGGTGGCGCTCATATGACTTTGCTATCGATCCATCCAAGCCGGCTGCCGATCCGGTGTCGATCAAGGTGAAGCCGGCTTTTTCAGCGCCGTAGGCTTTGAAGAGCTGCGTTGTAACAACCGTCGCGCCCCAGCCCTGAGGCCCATTGAAGACCGCCCCTTTCGATGAATCTTCAGGTGCTGGAAAGAGCTCCGGATGTTTGAGCGCATCCGCAATGGTTTTGATATCCGGATGTGCTTCGGACACATACTTTGGAATCCACCACCCGTTGACGCCACCATCTTTGAGGGCCGCGCCAGTTTCAACAAGCTTGCCTAGCTTGATGCCGGTAGCGACAACATCTGGCAGCAGATCGACCCAGATCTCGGGAGCAACATCGGGCTTTCCCTTTTCGATCATGGAGGTGACCGTCGGCACGGTGTCCCCTTCGAGAATTTCCGCATCACATCCGAACCCAGCTTTAAGAATGAACTTGTCCAGGCTTGCCAGCACTTCAGCGCTCTGCCAATTCATGCTGGAGATTGTCAGCTCACCGCAGCTTGATGCAGCATTCGCAGGGAGTGACTCCAGTACAAGAATTGTCAGGCATGCCGCCGCCAGTGGGAGATTTTTCACGTCGTTTCCCCTTTCATTTGCCTATGTGTTACTGAGTAGCGCGCTTGATCGGAGCCGGTCTGTCCGGCGACCGTGATGACGGAACAGACACGCAACGCATCAAAGAGCGCAGCATGGATGTTCCTCGAAGAGACCGCGTCACCAATCCGGAACAACACGAAATCACCGGCCGGGTTCACCGTTCGGTACTCGGCTTTGCCGTCCAATAGAGATGCTACTTCTATTTGGCCGTTGTTGACTGAATGACTTTGAAGATCGAAGTACAATTCAGCGTTTTCTTCCGTCCCGACTTCATAGAAGACATGATCGGCCTGGAATTTTTCTTCCAGGTCGGTGAGGACGTTTCGCACGGTGACGGTCAAACGGTTGCCGTCAGGGCTCAAGGCAACGATCTCACGGTCGGTGAGGAAGTTCACCCCGCGCTGATACAGGTTGCGCATGCCGACGCCGTAGTTCGTCGGCCCGAGATTATGAAGAGGTGTGCGATCCGGCGTTAAGAGAGTGACGCAAGCACCGGATTGGGTTGCTACCTCCGCCGCCACCAGCGAGTGATGGTCGCCTCGATCGTCGAAAATGATGACCTCTCCAACAGGAGGCTGTCCGGTGAACACGTCCCAAATCGGCCGGGCAAGATGCGCGCCGCCAATGTTCAGCGAGCGCGGCAGTGCGCCTGTCGCGATCACCACCAACACAGGTTTCTCACGCAGGATGTCCTCGGCTTCCGCCAGCATGTTGTAGCGAACATCAACGCCGAGATGCTCGAGTTCATTGACCAGCCAATCGATGATCCCGCGCATCTGGCGCCTGGTGGAACCTCCGGCCGCCATGTTAATCTGTCCACCCAGCTGGTTGGACGCTTCGAACAGGGTCACCCTGTAACCCCGCTCGGCGAGAACACGGGACGCCTCCAGTCCTCCTGGGCCTCCACCAACAACGACAGCGCGCAAACCCGCTATTTCATGGCGGCGAAAGCGATGCGGGAAGAAACGCTCGCGACCGGTCGCGGCATTCTGGCCGCATAAAGCGTCTTTGCCTTGATTAACCCGGTCTGCGCAGTAGTTCATTCCGACGCAGGTGCGGATACGATCTTCCTGCCCGGTTTGCAGCTTTGAGACCAGGTAGGGATCGGCGATGTGAGCCCTGGTCATTCCCACCATATCGACAATGCCGTCGCGCAGGGCATGGCGAGCAGTTGCGATATCGGCAATGCCTCCTGCATAGAATATAGGTAGTGAAACGGCCTCACGTATGTCTTTGGCAACTCCAAGGAAACGGGCTGCGGGAGTGCCCATAGGAGGCATCCATTGAGCCAAGCCCAGATCGTCGTATGGCGCTCCCGCAAGCACGTTGAGGAAGTCGACCAGGCCGCACTGCTCAAGCCGCTGGGCGATCTCGATGCAGTCCTCGCGGCTGAGCCCACCTTTGAGGAAATCGTTACCGGTGATCCTCAGTCCTATGATGAACTCGTCACCCACAGCATCGCGGACGCCGTTCAGGACGTCGAAGGTGAGTCGAAGCCGGTTCTCCAGGGAGCCGCCATAATCGTCCTGTCTGAAATTGATCAGAGGGGATAGGAATTGTCCCAGCAAGTGCGAGTGCGACAGGATTTCGATTCCGTCAAAACCGCCCTTTTTGCATCGTGCCGCCGCGGCCGCAAAGTCCTTGGTGACGCGTACTATATCAGCCCTTTCCATACTCTTTGGATAGGCTCGGTGCGCCCGTTCTCGCGTGTTAGATGGTCCTATTACTGGCAGCCATTCCCCTACGTCGCTGGATGTACGCCTCCCCATATGTGTCAGCTGACACATAATCGCGGCGCCATGGGAATGAACGCCCCCGGTAAGCAGTTCAAACCAAGGCAGGATGCTGTCATCGCCGGCATAAAGTTGCCCAAACGCGGACGGGCTGTCCGACGAAACGTTGGTCGATCCCCCCACCACCGTTAGAGCAAGCCCTCCCTTGGCCTTCTCCTCATGATAGAGCCGGTAGCGCTCCGTAGGCCAACCGTTCTCTACATAAGCCGGCGCATGAGCGGTGCTCATAATCCTGTTTCGAAGTTGCAGAGACCTGAGCTGGAATGAATCGAGCAACGGGTCCTTTTGTCGATGGCTATCGTGAGATGGCACTCTTGGCTTCCTCAGCGTATTATGGCTGGGACTATGATTACGGGGTGCTTTTCGGATAGTCAGCGTAAGATCGATCACGCCTGAGGTAAATCAGATTGACGTCTCGTCCGCCTTTGAGATTGCCGCCACTACACAGTCTGGTCGCGTTCGAAGCGGCGGGAAGCCACATGAATTTTACCGCTGCGGCTCATGAGTTGAATGTCACCAGGGAAGCGGTAAGCATGCAGGTCAGGCTCCTGGAATCCAGGCTTGGCGCCAAATTGTTCGAGCGGGGGCAACGAGGCGTGGCACTTACAGAATATGGGCGCCAATTTCACAATACAGTTTCAGAAAGCTTATGGCTGATCTCAAGGGAGTTTAACGAGAAAGTCGCTGACATTCCGGCAAATGTAACAGTTAGTACAACCGTTGCATTTGGAAGTTGCTGGCTGATGCCGAGGTTGGCTGATTTTCGAATTCGCAATCCCGGGATCAATATAAAACTGGTTGAAACCGATGAATGCTTGGATATGAGCAAATTCGGGATAGACATTTCGATTAGATATGGTCGCGGTGACTGGAATAAATTGAAGTCCGAGAAAGTGTTTAGTGAGGAGTTTTTTCCGATTTGCAGCCCAGGATATGTAAATTCTGTCGGCGCCGAAAACTTCCGCAAGTTTCAAAACGTGACGCTGCTGCATCTAGATGGGCGGGCTCACGAATGGGAGAATTGGGACAAGTGGCTTGAATTCGCGAAGCTAACTTCTTTACGCCCTCAGCAAGGAATCTGGTTTCAAAATTACGACAATCTGCTGCGGGCCACCCTCGAAGGGCAAGGGTTGGCGTTGGGATGGACACGCCTTGTTGAGGAGAAGCTGTCAAATGGGAGTCTCGTACGCCCTTTTGACCTCGCCTTCACGACCGGCAATGGCTACTACATTGTTGAAGCTCCAGCGAATGCTCCAAATCGTGCCAGCAAGATCTTTAGGAACTGGATACGCGACAAAATGCGCATCTAGTCCCGTCGCCGTCGGGCGCTTATGGAAACCATGCAAGGATTTTTTCGTGTGTAACAGCGCCGTTACCCGCTGAAGGCCGCACACAGTAGTGTTCTTGTACATCGCGGATTTATACTGATTCGTAACTGGCCAGCTTTCCAGTTGAGTTCATGGACGACGCGCCCTCACTGGGATGGCCGATCCCATGCCGACTCAAGGCGCGGGCAAGGACGTTACGGGACGATCTCTAGGGAACTCGTTGCGACCCGCTTGGCATCGAAAACGATTTTGATTCTAATGGCTTGAGCCGGCAATTGGCTGCCCGCAAGCGCACCATCCCCCCTCCTTTTCGTCGTCTACCCCTTCGCATCTGGTGCAAAGGATTGCGGCGCCGGCCTGGCAGATCTGCCATTGTCGAGACCCCGGTTTGGTGTGAAACTCATGGCCTCAGCATGGGAGGTCAAAAAATGCCCAACAATTTCAAGACCGGAGACGTGGTCAAGCTGAAATCCGGAGGCCCCAGGATGACGGTCAGCGATGGCGCAGCCTCGGGCATGTATCTGTGCCACTGGTTCAATCGCGAGGGCGAGGTGTGGACCCCGCAGCATGCCGGGTTCAAGCCCGAACAACTGATTGCGGCCGACCAGTCGGACTAGAGCTCCTTCCATCCCGATCGACGGGATGCGCACCCGAGCACGAACGGATCAGCACGCGCGACCGACGGATTTTCCGGGTCGCGGCGTTTAACGGTTGAAGCGCGATGACGGCACAAGCCGTCTGCGTCGCGCCAAGCTGGAGACGCACAACATGATCAGCCGTTCGATATTAGTCGTTGCCTTGAGTTTGCAGACCGTTGCGGCTCTTGCCCAGGCAACGACCCCGCCTGCACCGCAGACCGCCGCGCCACTTGCCGCGCCAGGCGCGTCGGGGAGCAGGTCCGACATCACGCTGGCCAAATTCCAGAAGCGGCGCGAAAAGGCGATCATGGCGGCCGACACGGATGGCGACGGCAAGATCAGCCTGCTGGAATGGGAGGCCTTTCAGGCGAAGCGCAACGTCAAGAGCGACGCCGCCAGATCCTTCGCGCGGATCGATTCCAACCATGACGGCTTCATCGATCGCGCCGAACTCGATGCGTTTTTCGCCAAGCGCTTCGCCCGGCTGGACAAGAATGCCGATGGCATTCTGACAGCCGACGAACTGCCGGGCCACAAAACCGCTCCCAAGCAAGAGCAATGACCAAGAGGCAATGACGCGCGATGAACATCGGGAGTGCGCCGACTGATGGCTGCGGATCCGGACGAGGAGCTGGTTCGCCGTGTCGGCGCCGGCGAGCCGGCAGCCGTGCAAACGCTCGTCGCGCGCAAGCTGCCGCGTATCCTGGCGCTTGCCGTGCGCATGCTCGGCGATGCGGCGGAGGCCGAGGATGTCGCGCAGGAAACCTTCGTGCGGATCTGGCGCCATGCCGCGAGCTGGCGGCGCGGCAATGCGC
>NZ_RZPL01001160.1:0-930 GCF_004022805.1 Mesorhizobium sp. M7A.F.Ca.CA.002.04.1.1
GCCGCACGACGGTCCATGGCCGACGCCAGCCATGGCCATGCTCATGATGTGGATCGTCCGGGCTGGTCGGCAGTTCGACGGTGCGGCCTGCGAATGCGAAGCGGCCGTGCCTTATGCGATTGGAATAGGGAACCAGCGGGAAGCAGGCCATGGCGCCGGCATCGCGGCCGTCGATCGCCGCCTGATCCGCAGGGCGCAGCCAATCCACGACGGATCCGTTTTGCCGCCAGCGATACGACGCCAGCGCGCCGCCGGCGGCCGGCGCGATCTCCACGGTCGCAATGCCGTCGCTGATCGAGATCAGCCCTTGGTGCTGCTCGGCAACGGCAGCGGAATTCTTTGTCATCGGCACTCCCCCATCCCTTGACTCCAATCGCAATGCCGATAAGACATATCATATGAATAGTATGAAGAATAACAAATCTTTCAGTATGGCGCGTACGTCGAGAGTCGCGGTGGCGGTTTCCAGCGGCTCCACCGCTCTGCATGCGACCGTCGTCGAGCAAATCGGATTGCGCATCGTTCAAGGCGATTTCCTGCCCGGCGAGGCACTGCCCAATGCCGACGATTCAAGCGAGATGCTGGGGGTCAGCCGCACGGTGCTGCGCGAGGCGATCAAGGTGTTGGCGGGCAAGGGGCTGGTCGAATCGCGGCCGAAGACCGGCACAAGGGTGCGTCCTCGTGCCGACTGGAATTTCCTCGACCCGGACGTCCTGTCATGGCGCTATGCCAGCGGTGTCAGCGCCGACGATGTCCGGGCGCTGTTCGAATTGCGCAGGGCCATCGAGCCGATGTCGGCAGCGCTTGCGGCCCAGCGCGCCACGCCATCGCAGATCGCCGAGATCAATGCAGCTCTGGTCGAAATGGAGGCGGTGGTCGACGACGGCGACCGCTTCGCCAAGCCTGACCTTTTGTTCCACCAGACCATAC
>NZ_RZPL01001161.1:0-923 GCF_004022805.1 Mesorhizobium sp. M7A.F.Ca.CA.002.04.1.1
GCAGCGATCTCACCGATGTCATCGCTCACCTCTCCTTGCGGCTGATCAGCACGCGCGCCGCCAGCACGATGATCAGGATGGCGCCGTTGGCGGCCACCTGCCAGTCCGGCGGGATGTGCATGAAGGTGAGCAGCGGCGAGGCGGCCAGCGCCAGCGTCAGCGCGCCGATCACCGCACCGATCGGCGACACCCGGCCGCCGACGAATTCGCCGCCGCCGAGGATGACGCCGGCGATCGCCAGCAGCGTGTAGCCATTGCCGATATTGGCGTCGGCCGAGGTGGTGATACCGATCAGCGCCATGCCGGACAGCACGCCGAACAGGCCGGCGAGCGCAAACAGCACAATCTTGGTTCGGAGCAGCGACCAGCCGGCGCGACCGAGCGCCGCCGGATTGCCGCCCGAGCCGCGCAAGATCACGCCGTAGGAGGTGCGCATAA
Source organism: Mesorhizobium sp. M7A.F.Ca.CA.002.04.1.1 (assembly GCF_004022805.1). NCBI lineage: Bacteria > Pseudomonadati > Pseudomonadota > Alphaproteobacteria > Hyphomicrobiales > Phyllobacteriaceae > Mesorhizobium > Mesorhizobium sp. M7A.F.Ca.CA.002.04.1.1. The sequence goes on from NZ_RZPL01001161.1 coordinate 439, forward strand.
GGCCGAAATGGACGATGAGGCCGATCAGCAGCGCCGCAATGATCGGGAACGGCACAAAAGGCGGCTTGAACGCCATCAGCCCGAGCAGCCAGTCCGGCGCCTTGCCGCCCGGCTTGGGCAGCACGAGAATGGCCAGCCCCTGCCAGACGAAGCTCATGCCGAGCGTCACCACGATCGACGGCAAATTGCGCAGATGGATCAGCGCCCCGAGCAGCGCATAGATGCCGATCGAGCCGAGCAGTATGGCGACGCCGATCAGCGGAGCGTCCTTCAGCCAGGTCGCGGTGACGCAGCCGACGAAACCGACGAAGGTGCCGATCGACAGGTCGAGTTCGTTGCCCGCGATGACGAACATCTGCGCGATCGTCGCCAGCGCGATCGGGATCGCCAGGTTCAGCATCAGGCTGAAGCCGAAATAGCTGATGGCGCGCGGGTTGAGCCAGGCGATGGCGATGAGCACCAACGCCAGCGACAGCGCCGGCAGC
>NZ_RZPL01001162.1:0-917 GCF_004022805.1 Mesorhizobium sp. M7A.F.Ca.CA.002.04.1.1
CCCGACAGCAGCAGGCCACGACCGCTGTTGCGGCCGCCGGCCAACTGATCGATCCAGGCGACCGCATATTCGTTGGCCTGATCGGCCGCCTCGGCCAGGTCGAAGAATTCGCAGAGATCACGAAACGGCGTCGCCTTTTCGACGATGTCGAGGGAATGCACCCGCATCAGCCGGATCGAGGCCGACAGGATGAGGCCGGTCAGCCCCATGCCGCCGATCGTCGCCGCAAACAGCCGCGTATTGTCTGTCGCCGAGCAGCGGTGGGTCTTGCCGTCGGACCTGAGCAGCGTGAAGCTCTCGACATGGCAGCCGAAGGTGCCGCGCCGGTGATGGTTCTTGCCATGCACGTCATTGGCGATGGCCCCGCCGAGCGTGACGAATTGCGTGCCTGGCACAACGGCGGGGAAGAAGCCGTAGGGGGCGGCGTGGGCGATGATGTCGGACAACAGCACGCCGGCCTCCGCCTCGAGAACACCGGTTTCGGCGTTGAAGGCGTGGATCCGGTTCAGCGATCGCATATCGACGACCGCTCCGGCCCCGTTCTGGCAGGAATCGCCGTAGGAGCGGCCATTGCCATAGGCAAGCAGCGACGCCGGCTTGGCCTGACCGCCCTTCAGCAGCGCGATCGCCTCGTCGGCACCGATGGCGCGCGGCGCCGGCGGCGTGGCAAGGCCAAAGCTTGGGAAACGTCCGGCGGCCATGCCTACCAGCCCCCGATGACCAGCATCACCGCACCGATCAGCACCACGATCTGGCTGCGCCAGTCGCGGATGATGAAGACGACCGGATCGTCATGCATCTCGTTGCGGCGCGCCAGGATCCAGACGCGCATGGTAAGATAAAGCACGATCGGCGCCAGCGGCCAGATCAGCCATGGATGCGGATAGAGTTCCCGCACCGCGACACTGTCCATGTAG
>NZ_RZPL01001163.1:0-912 GCF_004022805.1 Mesorhizobium sp. M7A.F.Ca.CA.002.04.1.1
TACCGGATTATCACGAGGTTGGGCAGCGCCTATCTCTGCCTCCTCAAGGAGATCAATCATGTCCAACATCCAACAATCCGGCACCTTCGCCCCCGCCACCTTCAAGCTTGGCAGCCGCACCGTGAAGCGGCTCGGCTACGGTGCCATGCAACTCGCGGGACCCGGCGTGTTCGGGCCGCCCAAGGATCATGACGCGGCATTGGCCGTGCTGCGCGAGGCGATTGCGCAAGGCGTCGACCATATCGATACCAGCGACTTCTACGGTCCGCACGTCACCAACCGGCTGATCCGCGAGGCGCTGGCGCCCTACCCCCAAGATCTCGTCATCGTCACCAAGATCGGTGCCCGGCGCGGCGCGGATGGATCGTGGCTGCCGGCCTTTTCCGCGGAAGCGCTCACCCAGGCGGTACACGACAATCTCAGCAATCTCGGGCTCGAGGTGCTCGACGTCGTCAACCTACGCATCATGTTCGATACCCATGGCCCCGCCGAAGGATCGATCGAAGCGCCGCTTACCGTGCTGGCCGAGCTCCAACAACAGGGTCTGGTCAGGCACATCGGGCTGAGCAACGTGACGCCGGCGCAGATCGCGCAAGGACGGGGGATCGCCGAGATCGTCTGCGTGCAGAACCAGTACAATCTGGCGCATCGCGGCGACGATGCCCTGATCGACGATCTTGCCCGCGATGGCATCGCCTATGTGCCGTTCTTCCCGCTCGGCGGCTTCAACCCGCTGCAATCCTCCACCCTGTCGGAAATCGCGGCGCGCCTCGGCGCCACGCCAATGCAGGTCGCGCTCGCCTGGCTGCTGCGCCGCGCGCCCAACATCCTGCTGATCCCCGGCACATCGTCGGTCGGGCATCTCGGGGAGAACCTCGCTGCGGCTGAACTGGAATTGCCACAGGATGCGCT
>NZ_RZPL01001164.1:0-910 GCF_004022805.1 Mesorhizobium sp. M7A.F.Ca.CA.002.04.1.1
CCATATTCCTCGAAAGCGAAGACGCTGCCGTCCTTGGTGAAGCCGAGGATCTCAAGTTCAGCGACATCGCCGGCATGAGCCGCGATCGAGGTCGCAAGCTGTGCAAGCAGGCCAACGGCAAACAGAAAGAGCATTCGCATCGGTCTTCACCCCCGTGATCGTTTCAATCCCCTAGCACGACGGAATCAAAACGTCGTGCGGTGCGAAAGCCGATGCATCCAATCGGCCCGTCATTTGTTATTGTCGGCAGTCCCAATGGAGAACCACCATGACCGACACCAGCAAAATTCGTGAGCATATGGAAGTCGTCGGCGCCGATGGCGTGCATGTCGGCACTGTCGACAAGGTCGATGGCCAGCGCATCAAGCTAACCAAGGCCGATAGCGGCGAGGGCGCCCACAAGGGCCATCACCACTACATTCCCCTGAGCCTGATTGCCGAAGTCGACGGCAAGAAGGTCTGGCTGTCGGCGAATTCTGATGTCGCGGTGACGTTCGAGGAAGAAAAGTCCGATCCGGTCTGATTGATCGCTTCACTTCATGCGTGACGACCAGACCGGAAACAGATCGTTTTCGGCAGGTGTCGCGGCATAGACGCCTCGGCTGATGGCGCGCGCCATGGTGGCGCCGGCGGCGGCGTAGAGATCGATTGCTGCATCGGCGGAGAGTTCGATACCGCTCGTGCCGGTCGCCAGCGCGAACACAAGGTCGCCATCGGCCGGCGTGTGCGTCGGCCAGATGGCGCGCACGAATCCATCATGCGCCGACATCGCCAGGCGCTTGGCGGCAGCCTTTGTGAGCACCGCATCGGTGGCAATGACGGCGATGGTGGTGTTGCCGCCGGTCTCCGTCTGCCGGCCAAAATGTTTGTCGCGGTACTTCAAAAGAATCCGGTTCGCCTCGTCAGGCAT
>NZ_RZPL01001165.1:0-904 GCF_004022805.1 Mesorhizobium sp. M7A.F.Ca.CA.002.04.1.1
CCATAGCGGAGCCGGCCAGCGCAGGCGGGCATGCGAGACGCCGAGCACGAAGCGCCGAATGACGGATCTTTTCACCGAAAACTCCCTTTTTCACGAAATCGAGGGCAATCCGCGGCCGGAAAACGCCGCCGGCGGCTTCTTCACCACGCGTGACCGCAAGAATATCCGCTACGGCCTGTTCGGCGCGGTCGCTCGCCCGATGAAGGGCACCGTGGTCCTGCTCACCGGCCGCAACGAGTGCATCGAGAAATATTTCGAAACCATCCGCAACCTTGCCGATCGTGGCTTTGGCGTCGCCACGCTCGACTGGCGCGGCCAGGGCGATTCAGACCGGCTGATCCGCGATCGCCAGCGCGGCTACGTCAGCAGCTTCCGCGACTACACCGCCGACCTCGAACAGTTCTTCGAGGAGATCGTGCTGCCCGATTGCCGCGGACCCTACTACATCCTGGCCCATTCGGCAGGCGCATTGATCACCCTGCTGGCCGCGCCGTCGATGGTGAACCGCGTCCGGCGCATGGTGCTGATCGCGCCTTTCCTGACGCTGCCCGACCTTCCGGTCTCGATCTCGACGGTTCGCCGCGTCTGTTCCCTGTTCTGCGCTCTCGGCCTCGGCCGGCTCTATGCCGCCTGGGGTCCGCGGCCGAGGGCAACGGCCCCTTTCGAGACCAACAAGCTGACATCGGACCCGGAACGCTATCGGCGCAACACACGGATCTATGAAGAATACCCGCAACTGGCGCTTGGCGGGCCGACGATCCGTTGGCTGCGGGCAGCCGCGAAAGCTTCGGAAGCCGTCAACGACCCCGACTTCATGGCCCGGATCCAGGTCCCGCTGCTGATCATCGCCGCCGGCGCCGACCAGGTCGTCTCGACCAGGGCTGTCGAAGCCTACGCCAGGCGT
>NZ_RZPL01001166.1:0-903 GCF_004022805.1 Mesorhizobium sp. M7A.F.Ca.CA.002.04.1.1
CCACGAGGCGCGCCTGCAGACCCGCCGTGTCGCGGCCTGAATTCCCGGCGGCAGCGATCCGGCGCTGCACATCCGAGCGGCTCCTGGCGAGATCGGCGCAAGCGTTGAAGAGACCACCAAGCGAACTTTTCGCCGTGCACTGGCGCTGTCTCTCGATAGTCTGGATGGCTGCAAGTTGCCGGCGCAGTTGAGCAAGCTCCGGGTTCGCCCCGTTGCTGCGGCCACCCGAAAGCAACTGGCTTCTGATCGCGCCGCAGCTGTCCGCGTAGGACGGAAGCGTCCCGAACAAAACCGCCGCCAGCGAAATCAATGCGACCACCATGGAAGGCCAGAAACGGATCATCGGGACAACTCGGTCCTTTTTGCGGAGAACCCGGAATTACAGTCCATAACTTACACAAGTTTCAGCTATATGAGTAAACTCTAATTATCTCAAGAACTTCAGCCGGGGTAAGCTTTTGTCTATTGTATTATGTCATCTCGTGTAAATTCGATATTACATTTTTATTTCAAGATTGAGACGAACCTCAAAGGAAAGCGCAAGCCCGACCCTCGCCGCGGACCTGCAACGAAACGGACCGCCATTATCGCCAGGCGTTCGAAACCTTTGCCCGGTCTTCCGCGTTGAAGGACCAAAGGGAGAACGCAGATGTCGATCCACTTCACCGTCTCGGACCTGACAAGAAACCTGTTTCACTCGCTGGGGCTGGATCAGCGCGCGCCAAGGCCTCTCAATCCCGAACAAAGCCTGTTGCTGGAATGCTATCTGGCCGGTCAGGTTCCGGAATCGGCCTGGAACGACTACGTCTTCGAAACGCCCGATCTTGCCCGGCATGCCGCGGCACGGCGCAGTCACCATTGAGCCGGCGGCGGGTGCCTACTTGGGAGAGGCGAATTGCAACG
>NZ_RZPL01001167.1:0-902 GCF_004022805.1 Mesorhizobium sp. M7A.F.Ca.CA.002.04.1.1
TCAGCGCATCGAGCGCGCCGAGCGGTTCGTCGAGCAGCAGGAATTCGGGTTCGGCGGCGAGCGCCCGGGCCAGGCCGACACGCTGGCGCATACCGCCGGAAAGCTCCCAGATGCACTTGTCGCCGGCGTCGGCGAGCTTCACCAGCGCCAGCAGCTCATCGGCGCGCCGCGCCCGCTCGGCCGGAGCGACACCGCGCAGCCTGAGCGCGAAGGCAACGTTTTCGCGCGCCGTCAGCCATGGGAACAAAGCATCGTTCTGGAACACCACCGCCCGGTCCGAGCCAGGTGCTGTGATCGGCTTGCCGTTGATTGAAGCCGTACCGCGCGCCGGCGCGACAAGGCCGGCGGCGACGTTGAGCAGCGAGGTCTTGCCGCAGCCGGAACGGCCGACCAGCACGACGAAATCGCCCTTGGCGACATCGATCGACACCCGCTCGACCGCAGGCGCTGCCTGGCCGTCATAGTGGATCGAGACCTTGTCCAGTACGAGATGCGGGTCGAGCACGAGATGCGGCATGGATGCCTCGCGGTTCGTTGAAATCCGACTGCCCCGGCCCTCGTCAGCGGTTCCGGGGCAGTCAGCACGCGGCGTTAGGGAAAAAGATCCGCGCGCGTTCAGAGCAATTCCAGGAAAAGCGTGAAGCGGTTTTCCGTCCGGAATTGCGTTAAGCGAGTACTAGTTCGAGGCGAGCGCCTCGGTGACGTATTTCGACGATACGTATTTCGAATAGTCGGGAAGCACGGCGTCGATCTTGCCTTGCTCCTTGAGGAAGGTGGATGTCGCTTCGACCGCCTTGACCGTGCCGCCGCCGAGGAATTTGTCGGAGGCCTGCTCTTCCAGCGTCGGGAAGACATAGCCCTTGAGCAGCTTCGTCACTTCTTCCAGCTTGACGCCGGTGAGT
>NZ_RZPL01001168.1:0-890 GCF_004022805.1 Mesorhizobium sp. M7A.F.Ca.CA.002.04.1.1
CCTGAAACCCGACACAAGCCTGTGATCCTGCCGGTGGCTGCATGCACGCTTGCCAAGCCTTTGCGGTGTTTCTAAAGCTCTGCGCGCCCATGCTTGTATCCAGCCCGGCTTGAGGCCAAAGGAGGTGACGATTGGCCACGGAATTGCCGACCACCGACATGCGCATCAGCGCCGAGGCGATTCGCCACCGCAAGGGCGGCGCGCCGATCGTTTGCCTGACCGCCTATACCTATCCCATCGCCCGTCTGCTTGATCACCATGTCGATCTGCTTCTGGTCGGTGACAGTGTCGCCATGGTCCTCCACGGCCACAAGACGACACTGGGTGCCTCGCTGGAGATGATGATCGCACATGGGCAAGCCGTGATGCGCGGCTCGGCCAGTGCCTGCGTCGTCGTCGACCTGCCGGCTGGCAGCTATGAGGTCACGGCAGCACTTGCCGTCGCCTCGGCGCGGCGGGTCGTCGACGAAACCGGCTGCCAGGCGGTAAAGCTCGAAGGCGGCGTCGACATGGTTAGCCAGATCGCGGCCATCGTCGCCGCCGGCATTCCGGTCATGGGGCATATCGGCCTGCAGCCGCAATCGGTCGAGAAGGACGGCGGCTACAAGATCAAAGGCCGCACCGAGGAGGCTGTTGCGGCTTTGCTTCGCGATGCGCTCGCCGTCGAGAACGCCGGGGCTTTCTCGGTGGTCATCGAAGGCACGGTCGAGAGGGTCGCCGCCGATATCAGCCGCCGCCTCGCCATCCCAACCATCGGCATCGGCGCCAGCGGCGACTGCGACGGCCAGATCCTGGTCACCGACGACATGGTCGGGCTGACCGTCGATCGCGTGCCGAAATTCGTCAAGGAATACGCCGACCTGCGCAACGCGATCTCGCATGCCGCAAAG
>NZ_RZPL01001169.1:0-885 GCF_004022805.1 Mesorhizobium sp. M7A.F.Ca.CA.002.04.1.1
CTTCGAGATTGAGCACGGTGGAGACGCGATGCATGCGCGCCCGCTCGCCTGCCGCCTGCAGGCCGCGCTCGGTATGCTGCTCGGCATCGATCACCAGATGGCCGTAACGGTCGCCCAGCGAAACGAAGTCGCCCTCGGGATCGATGATGGTCTGCTGCACCCAGGGCGCGCTCTGCTCCAGCAGGCGCCGCAGCAGATGCGACTTGCCGGAGCCCGAATTGCCCTGCACCAAAAGGCGCGTCGCGAGCAGTTCCTCGAGATCCAGCTTCGCCGGGGCGCCTGCGGTCGTCTGTCCCATCTCGATCGCAACGGTCATCTCGACTCAGGCGCTCCTTTCGCAGACGGGCTTATCAACTGGGTCACGGCCCGTCGAGCGTGCATGACCGCCCGCGGCGTGTTGCGCACAACTGTGCAGGCACCGTCTGGAGGGGTCATCAGCCGATGCCTGGCGCAAACTTTGGGTTGACCCCTTCGGACCACGAGGCGACACTCCTCCCAACGCTACGAGTGCGAGGAGGAATGCGATGGACGAGCCCGAACGGTGGCGCCACATGTCGACGGCGCCGAAGGACGGCAGCCGCATCCTGGTCACTGTGCGTCCGTCCGAGCAGGGACCGGCGGAAGTCGACCTTGCCTATTGGTCGCGTGCCGACCAGTTCGCCTCGGAAGGCTGGCGCGCGTCGGACTCTTCGCCCGGGCGCGTCATCGAATACGCCGACCCGGAACTGAAATGCTGGATGCCGCTGCCCACCGCCAACCTTAGCCGCGCGTCGATGCCGGCGCCCTGGGAAGGCGAAGACGCCCAGCAGTTGGATGGGTCCGGGATTTGAGGGGCGCAAGAAATTGGCGAAAGCCGCAAAGCTGCCAATCTCCCCCCTCGTGGGG
>NZ_RZPL01000116.1:0-10550 GCF_004022805.1 Mesorhizobium sp. M7A.F.Ca.CA.002.04.1.1
GTTGGTGAGGATGGCGTCGTCGGGCAGCATCTTTTCGAGATAGTTCATGATCGGGCCCATCTGGACCGGGCCGGGGCCGCTTTCGGGTGGTGTCGACCAGTCGAGATAGGCGGCATGCAGCTTTGGCGTCTCGGCTGCCCAGACGGGTGCGGAGGCCGGCTTGCGTTTGGCGAAAGCGTCGACGAAGGCGGACGGCGAGGCGTTGATAGCCAATGCCGGCCTGTAAACGCGGCCGAGCTCGCCGGAATCGGCATGGACATGGACCAGTGTCTGGGCCGGGTAGGGGCTTTTCAGCAGCGTGTAGTCCGAGGAGGGCATTTCGCCCATGCGGCCGCCGATCAGCAGCACGAGGTCGGCCTGCTTGATCGCTGTGGCCAGCTTCGGGTTGATGCCTATGCCGACATCGCCGGCATAGTTCGGATGCAGATGATCGAACAGCATCTGGCGGCGGAAGGAACAGCCGACCGGCAGCGACCAGGCCTCGGCGATCGCGCGCATTTGTGCAACCGCCTCGGCGTCCCAGCGCGTGCCGCCAAGGATGACGAAAGGCCGCTTGGACTTGGCCAGCAATTTCTCAAGCGCATCGAGTTCGGCTTCCCCGGGCCGCGTTTCGACCGGTGTGTGCGGCAAGGCGACGGGCGCTTCAACGACACTGGTCAGCATGTCTTCGGGCAGCGAGATCACCACTGGGCCGGGACGGCCCGATGTCGCCACGGCGAAGGCGCGGGTGACGAATTCTGGGATGCGCGAGGCGTCGTCGATCTCGACTACCCATTTGGCGATGTCGCCGAAGAACCTCTTGTAATCCACCTCCTGGAAAGCCTCGCGCTCTTTGGCGTGGCCGGCGACCTGGCCGATGAACAGGATGACGGGTATCGAATCCTGCATGGCGATGTGGATGCCGGCCGAGGCATTGGTGGCGCCGGGGCCGCGGGTGACGAAGCAGATGCCGGGCTTGCCGGTCAGGCGGCCGTGGCAATCGGCCATCATGGCGGCACCGCCTTCCTGGCGGCAGACGATGGTGCGGATCGCTGAATCGTGCAGCGCGTCGAGCACCGCCAGATAGGATTCACCGGGCACGCAGTAGATGCGGTCGGTGCCGTTGGCTTCGAGAGCGTCGACGATGAGTTGTCCGCCAGTCTTCATTGTCCAGACTTCTCCAGTTCGGCAAGGATTTCTTGGGTGTGCTCGCCCAGGCGCGGCGAGGGGCGCTCATAGACCAGCGGCGTGCCCGACATCACCATCGGCGCGCGCACCGAAGGCAGAAGATTGCCATGGCCGTCGTCCAGGTCGAGCCGCATGCCGCGCGCGATCGTCTGCGGGTCGGCGAACATCTGGCCGATCGTGTTGATCGGGCTCGCCGGCACGCTGGCCGCTTCGAGCTTTGCCAGCAGCGGATCGCGGTCAAAAACCTTCAGCGCCTCGACCATGCGTTCGCGCAACTTGGCCCGGTTGGCGACCCGGGCGGGATTGGTGGCGAAGTCGGGATTGGCAGGCAGGTCGTCCAGCCCGACGGCAGCGCAGAATTTGGCGAACTGGCCGTCATTGCCCACCGCCAGGATGATGTGCCCATCCCGGACCGGCACCACCTCGTAGGGGGCGATGTTCATATGCGCATTGCCCATCTGCACCGGCGATTTGCCGGAGACGAGATAGTTCAAATTCTGGTTGCCGAGCGCCGAGATCTGGGTGTCGAAAAGCGCCATGTCGACATGCTGACCGTCGCCGGTCTGCTCGGCATGGCGCAGTGCTGCCTGGATGGCGATGACCGAATAAAGGCCGGTGAAGATGTCCGAGATGGCAACGCCCGCCTTTTGCGGCTCGCGGCCGACCTCGCCGGTGATCGACATCATGCCGGCCATGGCCTGGATGATGAAGTCGTAGCCGGCGCGCGGTGCGTACGGACCGTCCTGGCCGAAACCGGTGATCGAGCAGTAGACGAGGCGCGGGTTGATCTTGCGCAGGCTGTCATAGTCGAGGCCGTATTTCTTCAGGCCGCCGAGCTTGAAGTTCTCGATCAGCACGTCCGAAGTGGCGACCAGCCGGCGCACCGTCTCGGCGCCTTCCGGGGTCGAGAAATCGATGGCGATGGAGCGCTTGCCGCGATTGCAGGAATGGTAATAGGCGGCCGACAGGTTCTCGCCGTCCTTGCCCATGACGAAGGGCGGGCCCCATTTGCGGGTGTCGTCGCCGCCATCGGGGCTCTCGACCTTGATGACATCGGCGCCGAGATCGGCAAGCAACTGCCCGGCCCATGGCCCGGCAAGGATGCGGGCGAGTTCGACGACGCGGACGCCTTTCAGCGGGGGCTCAGCCATGGATCACCGTGGTTGCCGCAATCACTGCGATTGCTGCGAAAGCAGAGCCTCTATCAAGCCCTGCAACGGCTGTCACGGCTCTTGCAATGGGCCAATCCGTCACGCTTTGAGGACTTCGTCGGCCCAGGCGGCGAAATCATCCATGATAATGTCGCGATTCACCTCGTTCAGGCTTTCGTGGCGGGTGTCGGCGTAAACCTTTGAAACCAGATTCGAAAAGCCCATCTTGCGCATGCGATTGGCAAGATGGGTGATCCCTTTGCCATAGTCGGAAGCCGGATCCTTCTCGCCGCCGACGATGCTGACGGGCAGGTCGCGCCGGATACCGGCAAAGCCGGCATCCTTGCCACCGTTCAGCGCCATACCGACGACGTCGCGCCACATCGACACCGAAGCGTCCCAGCCGCACAAGGGATCGGCAATGTATTTCGCCACTTCCGCTTCGTCGCGCGACAGCCAGTCGAACAGCGTGCGGTGATTGGGCACCGCCTTGCCCCAGGCCTGGAAGGTGAGTTTCGGCAGCAGGCGCGATGGCACGTCGGAGCCGAGCCGCATCCGTTCCCAGGCAAGGATGCCGAGCGCAAGCTGCCCAAGCGGGCCTTGGGAGAAATTGCCGTTCCAGATTGCTGCCGCGTGAACGCGTGGCGAGTGGCGCAACAGGTAGTTCAGCGCCACCGACGCACCCATCGAATGGCCAAACAGGATGACCGGTCTGTTTGGCCGTTCGCGGGCGATGAGATCATGGATGACGTCGACGTCGGCGATCACCTTGGCGGCACCGTCCCTGTCGGCGAACCTGCCGAGCGGAGCGTCGGACGCCTTGGTCGCGCCGTGGCCGCGATGATCGTGGACATAGACGTCGAAACCGCGCGAGCCAAGAAAATCGGCAAAGCGGGCATAGCGCGCTGCGTGCTCGGCTAGCCCGTGATTGATCTGGACGACGGCGCGTGCCCGGCCATCGGCCTGCCTGACGAAAAGATTGAGCTCGGCACCGGTCGGCGAGGCAACCACGCGCTGCTGGCTGAATGACATGCCGCCTGGTCCCGCCCTTGCTTTTGTCGTCGTTGGCTTTGTTTGCGCCGGCCCACATTATGCGTCAATCCGGCAAACCCGCTTTTCGCGACGATGTTTCTTGCGTTCGGTCAGCAAAATATCGCAATTCTGACATGGAGACAGCTTCAGTCTGTCGCCCACTTCTTCAGCCGGGGATTCTCCATGCGCATCGGTGTCGTTTTCGGATTGGCCATGTTGGCGGCGTCGCTGGCCGGGGCCGCGCATGCCGACGTGAAGATGAGCGGCAGCTTCGTCGCCGACGCCGCCTGTCCGGCGACGCAAGCGATCAAGAACGGCAAGAACCCCGGCAATGTCTCGACCGATGCCGGGCAGAGCTATCAGTTGCTTGCCGGCAACAAGGAGACGCCGACGCATTATCTCATCCTGGTGCCGGGCGCCGATCCGGAGCGCCGCTGGGTGAAGGTCAGCTGCGGCCATGTTTCCGGCAGCAGCGCGGCGACCGTGCCGGCCGCGCCTGACGGGCAAGGCAAGCCGGCGGCATCGGGGAAGCCCGAATACGTCTTCGCGCTGAGCTGGCAGCCGGCGTTTTGCGAGACAAAGTCGAACAAGACCGAATGCAGGGCACAAAGTGCCGGCGATTTCGACGCCACGCATTTCACCTTGCACGGCCTGTGGCCGCAGCCGAATGGCAATTTCTATTGCCAGGCGACGGCGAGCGACAAGGCCAACGACAATCCGGCCCACTGGAAAGACCTGCCGCCGGTCAATCTTGACGCCAACACCCGCACGGAACTCGATCAGGTGATGCCTGGAACGGCCTCCCATCTCGAACGGCATGAATGGATCAAGCACGGCACCTGCTACGGCAAGAGCCAGCAGGACTATTTCTCCGATGCGCTGAATTTGATGCGCGCGGTGAACAGTTCGCCGGTGCGCGATCTCTTTGCCAAAAACATCGGCGGCAAGCTAACGGCCGACCAGATCCGCGGCGCTTTCGACACTGCCTTCGGGGCGGGAGCAGGGGACCGCGTGCGCGTTTCCTGCGTCATCGATCCGTCGAGCGGCAGGCGGCTGATCGGCGAACTGACGCTCGGCCTCGCCGGCCCGATCGGCCCAAACAGCGCGCTCAAGGACCTGCTGCTGGCTTCGGTGCCGACCAACAAGGCAGGCTGCCCGACCGGCACCGTCGACGCTATCGGGTTCCAGTAAGGGCGGCTGAACGGCGCCCAGACTGCACGAGCAGCGGTCCAAGCTTGTCCGTGTGATTGGCCTGATCTGGCAAAAGCGATTGCCGTTCGCCGCCGCATCGCCTACATAGCGGCCAACCTCCATTCAATTCGACAAATCCAGTCGGTTTTTCAGGGAAAGCGCGCGTGGCACGCCAGTTCATCTATCACATGGCCGGCCTCAACAAGGCCTATGGCACCAAGAAGGTGCTCGAGAATGTCCATCTCTCCTTCTATCCGGACGCCAAGATCGGCATCCTCGGCCCCAACGGTTCGGGCAAGTCGACGATCCTCAAGATCATGGCTGGGCTCGACAAGGAGTGGAACGGCGAAGCGTGGCTCGCCGAAGGCGCCACTGTCGGCTACCTGGCGCAGGAGCCGGCGCTCGATCCGGACAAGACCGTGTTCGAAAACATCATGGAAGGCGTCGCCGCCAAGACCGCCATCATCGAGCGCTACAACGAATTGATGATGAACTATTCCGACGAGACGGCCGACGAGTCGGCCAAGCTCCAGGACGAGATGGACCGGCTGAACCTATGGGACCTCGAACAGCAGGTCGAGATGGCGATGGAAGCGCTGGGCTGCCCGCCCAAGGATTCGGAAGTCACCAAGCTTTCGGGCGGCGAGCGCCGCCGCGTCGCGCTTTGCCAGCTTTTGCTGCGCCAGCCCGACCTTCTGCTGCTCGACGAACCGACCAACCATCTCGACGCCGAAACCACGGCATGGCTGGAAAAGCATCTGCGTGCCTATCCGGGCGCCGTGATGATCATCACCCACGATCGCTACTTCCTCGACAACGTCACCGGCTGGATCCTGGAACTCGATCGCGGCCGCGGCATTCCCTATGAGGGCAACTACACCAAATACCTCGAAGCCAAGGCCAAGCGGCTCAAGCAGGAAGGCCGCGAGGACGATGCCCGCCAGCGCGCCATCGGCCGCGAGCGCGAATGGATCCAGTCGAGCCCGAAGGCCCGCCAGACCAAGTCCAAGGCGCGTATCCAGGCGTTCCAGGACCTTTTGGATGCAGCCGACAAGCGGCGTCCGAGCGATACGCAGATCGTCATCCCGCACGGCGAGCGGCTCGGCAATGTCGTGATCGAGGCGGAAGGCCTGTCGAAGGGCTTTGGTGACACGCTGCTCATCGACGGCCTGGAATTCAAGCTGCCGCCCGGCGGCATCGTCGGCGTCATCGGCCCGAACGGCGCCGGCAAGACGACACTGTTTCGCATGATCACCGGCCAGGAAAAGCCGGATGCGGGTTCTGTGCGCGTCGGCGAAACGGTGAAGCTCGGCTATGTCGACCAGAGCCGCGATGCTCTCGATCCGTCGAAGACGGTGTGGGAAGAGATTTCCGGCGGCGCAGAAGTGGTCAAGCTCGGCAAGTTCGAGGCCAACACGCGCGCCTATTGCGCGTCGTTCAACTTCCGTGGCGGCGACCAGCAGCAGAAGGTCGGCAACCTCTCCGGCGGCCAGCGCAACCGCGTGCATTTGGCCAAGATGTTGAAGACCGGCGGCAATGTGCTGCTGCTCGACGAACCGACCAACGATCTCGATACCGAAACGCTGGCCGCACTCGAAGACGCGCTGGAAAATTTCGGTGGCTGCGCGGTCATCATCTCGCACGATCGCATGTTCCTCGACCGCCTGGCGACGCACATCCTCGCCTTCGAGGGCGACAGCCATGTCGAATGGTTCGAGGGCAATTTCGAGGATTACGAGCAGGACAAGATCCGCCGCCTCGGGCCGGATGCCGTCAACCCGCACCGCATGACCTACAAGAGGCTGACGCGGTAGGGGGGGTTCCGGGCGGCGATCTCAACCGGCATGAGGAGCTCAAATGGCTGATTGGTCCGCCGCCCAATATCTGAAATTCGAAGACGAGCGCACGCGGCCCGCAGCCGATGTCGACGACCCGGCGTGGAAAGTCGACGGGCACCTGCGCCACAAGATCCCGCGCGGGCCGGGCAACTCGACCGAACTGCTTGTCGAGCGCTGGCCGGATGCTGAGGTGAGCGGCTTCGACACTTCGCCCGACATGATCGAGAAGGCGCGGGCTCGCTTGCCCGAGGTCACCTTTGATCTGGCCGATGCCTCCAAATGGCAGCCGGCGGAGCCGGTCGACGTGATTTTTGCCAATGCGGTGTTCCAGTGGCTGCCCGAGCATCCCGCAGTCTTCCAGCGGCTGATGGGTTTCCTCGCGCCAGGCGGCGCGCTTGCCATCCAGATGCCCGACAATCTGGGCGAGGACTCCCACCGCCTGATGCGCGAGACCGCCGCCGAATTGCCGTTTGCCGAAAAGCTCAAGGGCGCGGCACGCGGGCCGTTGCCGCCGGTGTCGTCCTACTATGACCTCCTGTCGCCGCTCAGTGATCGGCTGGATATCTGGCATACCATCTACAACCACCCGCTTGCCGACGCGCAGGCGATCGTCGAATGGGTGAAGTCGACGGGCCTGAAACCGTTCCTCGATCCGCTGGATTCCGACGAACGGGCGATGTTCCTCGAAAGCTACACGGCCAAGATCGCCAAGGCCTATCCGAAAACGGCTAGCGGCAAGGTGCTTTTGCGCTTTCCACGCATCTTCATCGTTGCCAAGCGGGCCTGATTATCCATGTTGCACGAGGACCAGTCCGGCCTAAACCTTTGGTTTAAGCCGGCGTAAACCGCCGCGGTGAGAAAACTGTTGCGCCGGAGCGTTCCGGCGCCCACATGAAGCCCGCAACGCCTGCGGATGGGACGGACTGGACATGCATCGCGTCATCATCAGCGGCATCGGCGTTGAAATCCCTGAAGCCACAATCACCAATGAAGAGCTGGTGGCCAGCTTCAATGCCTGGGTCGACGCGGAGAATGCGCGCCGCCTGGGCACCGACGAGCCGCCGCTGGCGAAATCGGATAGCGACTTCATCGTCCACGCTTCGGGCGTGCGCACCCGTCATGTCATCGAGCGCGAAGGCATTCTCGACCCGACCCGCATGTCGCCGCGCATTCCGGCTCGGCCCGACGATGCGCTGTCGCTCGAAGCCGAGTTCGGCATCGCCTCGGCGAAGAAGGCTCTCGAGCATGCGGGGCTACAGCCGTCGGATATAGACCTGGTGATCTGCTCGGCCTCGCATCACCAGCGGCCCTATCCGGCGATCGCCATCGAAATGCAGGAGGCGCTGGGCACGAAGGGCGCAGGCTTCGACATGGGGCTCGGCTGTTCTTCGGCGGCGGCGGCCTTGCACATCGCCGTCAATTTGGTGCGGTCGGGCGCGCACAAGCGCATTCTGGTGACGACGCCCGAGATCATCACCGGCCATCTCAATTTCCGCGACCGGCAGACGCATTTCATTTTCGGCGACGCTTCGGTGTCGATGGTGGTCGAAGGCCTGGCCAAGGGCGACAAGCGGCCGGGGCGCTTCGAGGTGCTCGACACGCGCATCTGGACGCAGATGTCGAACAACATCCGCACCAATCTGGGCTACCATACCCGCACCGCCCAGGATGATCCCTACATGATCAATCTGGAAGGCAACCTGATCAAGCAGGTCGGCAACAAGGTGTTCAAGGAAGTCACCGTCGCCGGGCAGAAATTCATCGTCGAATTCCTCGCCGAGCACGGGCTGACGCCGCAGGCGATCAGGCGCTTCTGGCTGCATCAGGCCAATGCGCGGATGAATGCGATGATCCTGAAGCTGTCGTTCGGCCACGAGGTCGATCACGACCGCGCGCCAATGGTGCTGGAGCGGCTGGGCAACACGGCGGGCGCCGGGGCCATCGTCGCGCTGTCGGAGAACCACGCCGATATGAAGCCGGGCGATTTCGGTCTGATCTGCGCCTTCGGCGCGGGCTATTCGATCGGCGGCGCGCTGCTGAGAATGCTTTGAGGCTGCCGCGTCATGCTGGTGCGAACGGCACCAGCATCGGAACGCGCGCGGCATAGTCGTCATAGGCGCTGCCCAGTTCGCCGCGCAGGAAATTTTCTTCCAGCCTGGCTTTCGTCACGATGCCGATGATGAGCAGCGCGGTTCCGGCTATGCCCCACATGGTGCCCTTGGCTGCCATGGTGGCGAGGATCGCCAGCAGCAATCCGGTGTAGATCGGATGCCGGACAAGGCCATACGGGCCGGTGTTGACGACACGGTGCCCGGCCTTGGCGGTGATGGTGCCCGACCACAGCCTGCCGAGATGCAGGCGCGCCCACCAGGCAAAGGCGATGCCGATGGCGATCAGGGCGACACAGATCCAGGCTTCGGGGAGATCAGGCATCCACAGCCTGAGCCGGCCTTCATAGCCGTGCGCCGGAATGAACAGCAGCACCGCGCCGGCTATCCAGAGACCCCGATAGCGGGCCTCCGCCTTGAACCCGGCGCGCTTCTGGGCAGGGTCGGACCACAAAGCGGCGACGGCCCAGCTTCCTGCCCAGATCAACCAAAGCAACGTGATTGCCGTCACAGGTCGCATGATCAGCCTCCGCAAACCGTCTGGACGTCACTATGAAACCGGCACCGCGCGCCGGCAATGCGGTGCGAGATCGATGACAGGTAAGAAAAGCGTGATCGCGATCCTATCGGTGCTGTTGATCGGACGATCAGCACTTTCGACTGGACGCCGCGAAGCGCGCCCGGCTAATTCGCTGGATGACGAATAGAAAGAACGCCATGCCGGATCTCTTCCCCGAGGCTGAAAAGCCGGTTGAAATCATTGCCGCGCGAAAGCTTGCCGCCAGGGCGGCAGCGCTTTACGTGGCGCCGGCGGATCATTTTCAGACGCGCCCGGTGGACGAATTGCGGCTGGGTTTCGACGGCATTTCAGGCGATTTCCATGCCGGGCCGACACGGCGCTCGGGCGGGCGCGAGCCCTGGTATCCGCGCGGCACTGAAATGCGCAACGAACGGCAGCTGTCGATCGTGGCAGCGGATGAACTCGCCATCGTCGCCGAGCGCATGCGCCTGGCCGAGATCAGGCCGGAGTGGATCGGCGCCAATCTTGTGATCGAAGGGGTGCCGAACCTCTCCATGCTGCCGGCCGGCACGCTGCTGTTCTTCAAGGGCGGCGTGACAGTCAAGGTCGACGCGCAGAATGGTCCGTGCCGCATCGCCGGCCGGTCGATCGCGGAGAACGCCGGAATGGCCGACGTCGAAGCCGGCGCTCTGCTGTTCCCGAAAGCGGCGAAGCGGCTGCGCGGCATTGTCACCTGGGTAGAGAAGCCAGGCACGGTTAGGGCAGGCGAAGAGATATCGCTGCGCGTGCCGGAGCAGTGGATTTATCAAGCCTGAGGGCCGGCTACGCCGCCCATGGAGCGGCGCAGCAAAAGCGCTGGACTTCAGCCCTTGCGGTTCTTCTTCACGCCTTGCGCCATGATGGAAACGTCGTCCCACTTCTCCCAGGTGGCAATGCGGTTGGCGTATTCCTGCTTGATCATCGGCAGGCCGCCATCGCCGAAGAATACCCGCAGCGGCGGCTCGGCGGCGTCGACAATGGCCAGCATGGCCGGCCCGGTGGCGTCTGGATCGCCGGCGACCGAATTGGCGCGGCGCTCGGCCATCTTGGCACGGGCGGGCGCATAGGCCTCGATCGGTTGGGATACCTTGGCCGACGGCCCGGCCCAGTCGGTGGAGAAACCGCCCGGCTCGACCAGCGTCACATGGATGCCGAATTCCGCGACCTCGATGCTGAGCGACTGGCTGAAGGCCTCCAGCGCCCATTTCGAGGCGTGGTAGAGGCCGAGCGAGGCAAAGGCATTGACGCCGCCGATCGACGAGATCTGGATGATGTGGCCGGAACGCTGTGCCCGCATGATCGGCAGTGCGGCCTGAGTGACCCACAGAGCGCCGAAGACATTGGTTTCGATCTGGTCGCGAGCTTCCTGTTCGCTGACCTCCTCGATGGCGCCGAAATGGCCGTAGCCGGCATTGTTGATGACGACGTCGAGCCGGCCAAAACGCTTGTGCGCCTCGGCGACAGCGGCATCGACGGCTTTCTTGTCGGTGACGTCGAGCTTTAT
>NZ_RZPL01001170.1:0-885 GCF_004022805.1 Mesorhizobium sp. M7A.F.Ca.CA.002.04.1.1
CAGGATGAAGCGGAAGGGCGCCGCCTTCAGCAGACCCATCAGCTTCGGCAGCGTGTCGATGTCCTCGCGGTGGATCTCGATCAGCTTCAACGGCAGGTCGGACCTGGCCTTGGCGTTGATCTCCGCATGCACGGCCTTGACCAGCGACGATTTGCCCATGCCGCGCGCGCCCCACAACAACACATTGTTGGCCGGGTAGCCGGCAGCGAAGCGTTCGGTGTTGTCGACAAGGATGTCGCGGACGCGGTCGACGCCACGGATCAGTCCGATGTCGACGCGGTTAACCCTGTGCACCGGTTCCAGATAGCCCGGATCGGCCTGCCAAACGAAGCAATCAGCCTCGCGGAGGTCGGTTTGGGGCACCGGCGGCGGGGCAAGGCGGCTCACCGCTTCGATCAGCCGGTCGAGTTTCTGGTTCAGGGCCTCAATGCTGCTGTCGGTCATGTCTGTCTTTTGTTTTCGCGTTTTTGATGTCTTGGGGCGTGAAGCTGCCCGATTTCGCCTGATACAAAACCGGTTGCAACCTTTTGTTCGAGCATAATTTTTTGCGGAAACCGGCTCGCGCTTTTTGCGATCCTGCTCTAACACGGCTCAACAGGCCGGAAAAGCAGCCGATTTGGCCGGCCGCGCAGTTGCATTGACAACTTTACCGACTATATTCCGGCCAAATTTCAAGGGGCCGCCAGATTGGCGGCTGTTTTCAAAATTCAGGAGTACCTCGATGTTCGTGACACCGGCATACGCCCAAGGCGTCGGCGCTTCTCCCGACATGTTCATCAGCATTTTGCCGTTTGTCCTGATTTTCGTGATCATGTATTTTCTGATCATCCGGCCGCAGCGCACGCAGCTGAAGAAGCGTGGCGAGATGCTGGCCGCGGTCCGTCG
>NZ_RZPL01001171.1:0-879 GCF_004022805.1 Mesorhizobium sp. M7A.F.Ca.CA.002.04.1.1
GAATACGCCCAGAAGAATGAAACCCGCCCTACGCGGCCCAATCCCCTTCATTCTCGGCAATTGCCCTTGCACGGGCATCCTTGATATCCGGCGCATGCTGCTCCGCCCATGACCTGATCTGGGTAAGCAGTCCCGCCAGGTTCTGACCGAGCTCGGTCAATTCATATTCGACGCGCGGCGGAATGACCGGAAAGATCTCGCGCCGTACCAATCCGTCGCGCTCGAGCACGCGCAGCGTCTGGGTCAGCATCTTCGGCGTGATGCCGTCAAGCTTCCGGGCAAGCTCGCCATTGCGCAGCCGGCCTTTGCGCAGCGCGCAAACCACCAGATAGACCCATTTGCTGGCCAGCATCTCCAGCACCGTGTGCGAAGGACACGTTCGCCGGAACGCGTCATAGCCGAAACCGCAATCATCTTCACTATCCATGAGGTGCGTATGTATCAGAAAGGTACATACTGGACAAGGGACTATTACTATCCAAATGATAGTGGCATCAACCGAGCAGGAGATATCTCAATGCGTGCCGCTATCCAGAATTCCGTCGGCGGACCCGACGTCCTTGTCATCGCCGATCAGCCCGATCCCACGCCAGAGGCCGGCGAAGTGCTGGTCGGTGTCAAGGCCGCGGGCATCAATCCGGTCGATGGCGCCGTCCGTGCCGGCTACTACCCCTTGCTCGGCGAGCCGCCCTTCATCCTGGGTTGGGATATCTCGGGAACTGTCGAAGCACTCGGCGCCGGCGTCACCGGCTTCAAGATCGGCGACGAGGTGTTCGGGATGCCGCGCTTTCCCAAGCAGGCCGCCGCCTATGCCGAGTTGGTTGCCGTACCTGCCGATCAAATCACACTGAAGCCGAAGGGCGCGGGCCACCTCGAGGC
>NZ_RZPL01001172.1:0-873 GCF_004022805.1 Mesorhizobium sp. M7A.F.Ca.CA.002.04.1.1
CGCTGGAGACGATGCTCAAACCGCTCGGCTTCCTGGTCGATCGGCCGGTGTTTTCCGAAGACGGCACGCCCGATATCGAAAACCTCTATGCAAGGCGTTCCGGCAATGGCCCGCATCTGATGTTCGCCGGCCACACCGACGTGGTGCCGGTCGGCGACGAAGCCGCCTGGACGCATCCGCCCTTCGCCGCCGAGATCGCCAATGGCGAGATGTATGGCCGCGGCGCCGTCGACATGAAGGGCGGCATCGCCTGTTTCATCGCCGCCGTGGCGCGCCATGTCGAGGCCAATGGCGGTCCGAAAGGCTCGGTCTCGCTGCTGATCACCGGCGACGAGGAAGGCCCCGCGATCAACGGCACGGTCAAGCTGCTCGAATGGGCGGCTTCCAGGGGCGAGAAATGGGATGCCTCTGTCGTCGGCGAGCCGACCAACCCGGATGCGCTGGGCGACATGATCAAGATCGGCCGCCGCGGCTCGATGTCCGGCGCCGTCACCGTCAATGGCCGCCAGGGCCATGTCGCCTATCCCTTGCTTGCCGACAATCCGGTGCGCGGGCTGATGAGCCTGGTCGATGCCTTGCTGCATCCGGTTTTCGACAAGGGAACCAGGGATTTCCAGCCGACCAATCTGGAGGTCACCTCCATCGATGTGGGCAACCCGGCCACCAATGTCATCCCGGCCAAAGCGACCGCGACCTTCAACATCCGCTTCAACGACACCTGGACGGACGAGACCCTGCAGGCCGAAATCCACAACCGGCTCGACCAGGCGGCCAGGCGCAAGAAGTACCGGCAGGGCAAGAAGACGCCGGTCGACTACGAGCTCGTCTGGCGCGACCGGCCGAGCCATGTCTTCCTGACCCGTGACGACAGGC
>NZ_RZPL01001173.1:0-867 GCF_004022805.1 Mesorhizobium sp. M7A.F.Ca.CA.002.04.1.1
CTGTCGGGCGGCGAGCGCCAGCGCGCCCAACTGGCGCGCGCCATCGCCCAGCAGCCCAAAATCCTGTTCCTCGACGAACCGACCAACCATCTGGACCCGCGCGCCCGCGGCGAACTGCTCGACCTCGTGGCAGGCTTTGAGATGACGGTGATCGCGGTGCTGCACGATCTGGCGCTGGTAGCACCCTTCGCCACCAGGGTGGCGGTGATGAACCATGCCCGTCTGCAAGCGCTCGCCGCACCGCGCGAAGCGCTGGCCCAACAGCTGATCCGCGAGATTTTCGGCATCGATGTGCTGCGCCTGCGCCATCCAACCGAGGATCGAGAGTTGACGGTGTTCGAGGTTCCGAACCGTGCCGCGCCGCCGTCGTGATTGAAGCCGTTCCATAGTCGACCCGATCCCACCCACAAGGAGCATACCCGTGAAACGCCTCGCTTTTTCGCTTGCCGTCTCGCTGCTGACCTCGACCGCCTTCGCCTTCCCGGTAACCGTCGACAGCTGCGGCAAGCCGCTGACCTTCGACGCGCCGCCGAAGCGCGCTGTCATCCACGATCTGAACATGGCTGAGATGGCTTTCGCGCTGAAATTGCAGCCGTCAATGGTCGGCCTGACGGGCATCACCGGATGGTACAAGGTCGGTTCCGAATTCAAGGCAGAGCAGGGTTCGATCCCGGAGCTGGCGCCGAAATATCCGACGCTCGAAAACCTCGTGGCCGTGGAGCCGGATTTCTTCTTCGCCGGCTGGTACTACGGCATGAAGCCGGGTGGCGAGGTGACGCCCGACACGCTTGCCCCGCACGGCATCAAGACGCTGGTTCTGACGGAAAGCTGCGTCCATCTCGACAAGAGCCGCCCCGCCGCCTCGAT
>NZ_RZPL01001174.1:0-863 GCF_004022805.1 Mesorhizobium sp. M7A.F.Ca.CA.002.04.1.1
TGTCATTGTCGTGCATCTCGGCAGCAACGATTTCAGTGGTGGCGCGCGGCCGCCGGATTTTGTCGCACGCTACGCGGACTTGCTTGCCCAATTGCGCGCCAACGCGCCTGGCGCAATGATCTATGCCGGTATCGGCCCGATGCTTTGGGGCGCCGACCTCGATGCCGCGGTGTCGGCCGTGAACAAGGCCGTGGCGGTCCGTCGTGCCGCGGGTGAAAGAAAAATTGCTCTGATACGATTCGACAGTCCGGGAGGAGTTGCTTCACGCGGCTGCGACTCGCATCCAAATGAAATCGGCCAGGGTCATATGGCCGATGAACTTGAGGCCCGTGTGAAAGCGGACCTTGGCTGGGAAGAGACAAAATGACTGTAGCTTCGACGGTTGGCGTAGAATCACCAACGGTGCTGCCGGACAGCACCAATGTTCGTCGCAAGCTGCTCGGGCTCCAAGTTCTAAGGTTCGTCGCCGCTTTTGCGGTGGTATTGTTCCATATTGGAAGCGGTTTTCAAATAGAGTTTGGTCTTAAGGAAAATATCTTTGGATTCGGAGCGTCAGGCGTTGATATATTCTTCGTAATCAGTGGATTTATAATCGCTTACACCACCGATGAGGCCAAAGGCGCCTGGCAATTCTGTCGCCGCCGCATAGTTCGTATCGTTCCGCTCTATTGGACGCTGACGGCAGGTATCGTGTTGATTGCGCTGATGAAACCCGGTCTGCTGAATTCGACCGTCGTGAGCGGCGAAACGATCCTGAAATCACTGTTCTTCATCCCGTTCGAAAAGGTCGACGGTTCGATTCAGCCGCTGCTCTTTCTCGGCTGGAGCCTCAATTATGAGATGTTCTTCTATGCAATATATGC
>NZ_RZPL01001175.1:0-859 GCF_004022805.1 Mesorhizobium sp. M7A.F.Ca.CA.002.04.1.1
CCGCTGGTCAGCGCACGCAGCTACGACCTGCCGTTCGAGACTGTCGTCAATGCCGTCGAAACCGTACTCGACCGGCGCGACTGGGATCTATCGGAACCCTATCCTGATCTCGCCGGGCAAAGCGAGGTGACCATCACCGCCGTCGCCAAGGGCTTCGTGATCGGCCTTCCCGCCGATGTGGCGATCCGCGTGACGGACGATGGCGATACGGTCATCGTCGACATGCGGTCGGCGTCCCGCTACGGTCGCTACGACCTTGGCGACAATGCCGCGCGTATTGTCGATTTCCTTGCCGAGCTCGACCAGGAAGTCGCCGGTCAGGTTGGCGCCGCGCCGGCCGAGTGAGGCACGGGCACTTGGCAGTGGGCTGCGTTGCCTATCCGGCCGGCGTGAAAATGCCGTCGATGGCCGGTGCGGCATCGGTCACAACCAGACCGCGCGCCGTCAGATCCTCGAGATGGGCAAGCACCGACAATCCGGCGGCGCCATGCAGCCGCGGATCGGTATCCCTGTAGATCGCCCTGACCATGTCGGGAATCGTCCGGTCGCCTTCTCTGACCCGCTCCAGGATGGCTCGCTCGCGCATCTTGCGGTGCGTCTTCAGCCCGCGCATGAAAGCGCGCGGTGCCGTCACCGGCCCGCCATGTCCGGGCAGCAGCAAGCGGTCCTCGCGGTCGATTAGACGGTCCAGCGAGGCCATGTAATCGGCCATCGCTCCATCCGGCGGGGCGACGATGGAGGTTGCCCAGGCCATGACATGATCGGCCGAAAACAGGATGCCGGTTCCTTCCAGCGCGAATGCCGCATGATTGGCGGTGTGGCCCGGGGTCAGAACCGTCCTGATCGACCAGCCGTCGCC
>NZ_RZPL01001176.1:0-857 GCF_004022805.1 Mesorhizobium sp. M7A.F.Ca.CA.002.04.1.1
GCCGAGGCGGCGAGGCGGCGCCGGTACCCGGCGACGATGCTGTCGGCGGCGGCAAGCCTGGCGCCGGGCACCTCGCCTCCCTCATCATCTGCGGCTCCGGCGATGCTCTCGATGCGCGCGATTGCCGCCTTGGCGGCGCCGACACGCGCCAGCCGCTCCTCGGCGGCGCCGGCATCCTCACCCGGCTCGACCAGCCCCCTGGCGATCGTCGGCAGAGCGAGACTGGCGAAGACCAGCGAACAGATGATGACGCCGGCGGCCAGGAAAATGACCAGATCGCGTGCCGGGAACGGCGAGCCGTCCGGCATGGCGAGCGGCAGCGACAATATGCCGGCCAGCGTGATGGCGCCGCGCACGCCGGCCACCGAACCGGCGAGCCGCACGCGCAACCCGAACGGCTCCACCTTGCGCTTGCCCAGACGTGCGGCGATGCCGGCTGCGAGATCGCCTACCCATATCCACAGGAAGCGCAACGCGATCAGGCACAGCGTCAGCGCCACGACGGTCGCGATCGGCTGGATGATCGGGTGCAGGCTCATGAGTTCCGGCGGCACATGGCGGATGATGTCGGGAAGCTGCAGGCCGAGCACGATGAAGAGAGCACCGTTGAAAACGAAGGAAAGCGTCGTCCACAGCGACATCGTCTGCATGCGGGCCGAGACGCCGAGGAAGCGAAACACGCCGGAGCCGCCGGTGAGCAGGCCGGCGGTAACAGCCGCCAGAATACCGGACGCTCCGACATGCTCGGCGCCGAGATAGGCGATGAAGGGCAGCAGAACCATCACCAGCACCTGCGCTTCGGCCGGCACGCCGCCGATCCGGTTGAGCAATTGCAGCAGCTTGGCGGCAACGAACAG
>NZ_RZPL01001177.1:0-857 GCF_004022805.1 Mesorhizobium sp. M7A.F.Ca.CA.002.04.1.1
GAACATCGGGGCCGGGGGCGCTGCGCCCTCGCTTATCAGGGCATCACTCAGCCGCACCGGCAAATGGGCTGGCAGCGTCGCCTTTGTCGGGGGTGCCGTATCCGACATCCTCAATCCGCTGGCGCCGTTCGCCGCCTATATCGCGCTGGTCGCCGCGGTGGCCGCAATCATCATCGCCATTGCCATCGTGCTCCGGCTGGTGCTGGCGGCCAAGGCGCTGCCGGCCTTGATCTTCGCCACCAGTGCGGCGGCCGTCGCCGGCGGCGTCTACGGCCTGCAGCAGCAGACCAACGCCCAGCATGGGGTGATCGCCAGCCTGGTGCCGGCCATTGCCGGGCTGCAGCAGTCGATGGGCATCGTTACCGAGAAAGTTGCGAAGATCGAGCAGACCGTCACGCAGACGCAAAAGACGGTCGACGCGGTCAAGCAGTCGACCGACACGGCGGCGAAAAAGACCGACGAGATCGCGTCCGTCCAGCAGCAGCAGACTGAGCAGACGGCGGAAGTGCAGAAGACCACCGACGAGGTGAAGAAGGAGACCGAGACGCTGGTCGCCGGCCAGGCGCAGCAGCAGGCCCAGACCGAGAAGCTGCAGGCGACGACGCAGCAGATCGCCGCCTCGATCGACATCATCGCCAAGGGCTTTGCCGCCCTTGCCGCGCAGGGCGGGGCGATCGCCGAGCCGAAGCGGCCGGACGAGTTCTACCACAATGCCCGCGTCTACGAGTTGTCCGGCGACATGCTGAATGCGCGGCGCTCCTACCTCGCCTTTGCCGGCTTCGACGTCGACGCCATCGATCCCTACACGCGCTTTGCCGCGCTGCTTCGGGTGCAGGACGGCAAGGCCGGCGCGCGCG
>NZ_RZPL01001178.1:0-857 GCF_004022805.1 Mesorhizobium sp. M7A.F.Ca.CA.002.04.1.1
GGTCAGGATCGCGACGCCATGACCGGCGATCGCCGCGTTGGCCTCATAGGCCTGCGCGCCCATGCTGCTGCCGGGCCGTTTGGCGAGATCGTGCGAGTGCACGCCGGCAGCCTCGAACCATTGCGTCCACCAGATGTCGCCGGGATCGAGGATCGGCAGCCGCAACAGGTCCGCCGGTTCCCTGACGCCGCCGATGCTTGCCGCGAGCTTCGGGCTCAGCATCGGCGTGAAATCGGCATCGAGCAGCTTGTAGGCTTCCAGCCCCGGCCATTTGCCGCCGCCCGACCGGATGGCGAGGTCGACATCCTCGCGGGCGAAATCCGTCAGCCGGCTCGATGTTTCGAGCCGCACGGCAAGGGAGGGATGAGCGATCTGGAATGAGCCCAGATGGTGCGCCAGCCAGTTCGAGGCAAAGGTCAGCACCGTCGTGACGCACAGCAATCCGTCGGCGCCGCCACGCGCCGCCGCATAGGCCTGGCCGAGAATGGCGAAGGCCTCGCTGACCGCTGGCGCAAGGCGCTGTCCAGCCTCGGTGAGTGCGATCTGGCGCGGCCGGCGCAGGAACAGCGGCGCGCCGACCCGTTCCTCCAGCACCTTGATCTGATAGCTGACCGCCGCTTGCGTCATGGCAAGTTCCTCGGCCGCCTTGGTGAAGGAAAGATGCCGCGCCACCGCTTCGAACACCCGGATCGCCTGCAGCGGCGGAAGCTGTGAAACCTGCCGAGAGCTGAGGTCCGGCATAAAGCCTCCTTATGGGTCCTTATCGACGTTCGATTGGCAAAGGCCGCCGTCAAGACCGACATTTCCAGTCAACCCGTCATTCGGGTTCAGGATAGCGAAGGTTGACGATCATGACC
>NZ_RZPL01001179.1:0-857 GCF_004022805.1 Mesorhizobium sp. M7A.F.Ca.CA.002.04.1.1
CCTTTATAGAAGGCATCCGTACCCTTTTCGGAAATGGCGGCGAGCGAGGCGGCGAGGTCGGGCTGGACCAGCCGCTCGCCGATGCCATAGGGCTTGCCGTCGGGTTTCAGGAATATGGCGGCGGCCGCGGGGTCCTTCGCCAGCCTGTCGGCACTGCCGGCAAACGAGGCAGCGTCGCCCTGGTTGAGGATGAACCCGTCCTTGGCGTAGCCGATTGCCGGCGCCATCAGATCCTGGCGGGACAATTTGCCGTATTTTTCACGGGCCATCTCGAAGCCAGCCACAGAGCCCGGTACGCCGACGGCGAGATAGCCGTCGAGGCTGGCGCCCTTCACCGGGTTGCCGTCCTTGTCGAGATACATGGTTTTTGTCGCCGCCAGCGGCGCCCGCTCGCGGAAATCGAGAAAGGTCGATTTGCCGTCCTTGAAGCGGATGGTCATGAAGCCGCCGCCGCCGATATTGCCGGCATTGGGGTAGACGACGGCGAGCGCATAGCCGACGGCAACCGCCGCGTCGACAGCATTGCCGCCCTTCTTCAACACCTCGATGCCGACTTCGGACGCCAGATGCTGGGCCGTCACCACCATGCCGTGCTCGCCCTTGGCCGGCGCCGGCGAGGCGGCGAAGACACTCGTCAACGGCGCCAGGACAAAGGTGATGGAAAGACTGGCGGCGATCAGTGTCCGACGGTTGAGAGGCATGGCGGTTCTCCGGGCGGGGGGATGCCTAGAAGACCGTGTTGGACGGATCGAGTCCACTAACAATTAAGGGAGCACGAGAAAGAGCCCCCTCACCCGGATTGCCAACCGAATTGCGAAGGGCAATTCGGGGCAATCCGACCTCTCCCCGAGGGGAGA
>NZ_RZPL01000117.1:0-10547 GCF_004022805.1 Mesorhizobium sp. M7A.F.Ca.CA.002.04.1.1
CGTCGGCGAAGCTCCGAAAACCAGCATCGAGGCGGCGGCCGGTGCGATCAGCAAGGGCGCCAGCCCAACGGCTGCCTTGAGGCTGCGCTCGGCCAGGATGCCGCCGGCGACATTGCCGAAGAAGCCGCCAATGCCATAGGCCAGCAGCACCAGCGAGATCGTCTCGATGTCGAGCACGGGGACCTTCTCGAGGAAGGGACGGACATAGGTGAAGCCGGCAAAGTGTCCCGAAGCGACCAGCAGCACGACCAGCAGCGCCACCCGGATCGACGGACGCTTCAGCACGTGGAGCAAGGTGCGGAAGCTTGCCACACCCACGGGGGGGCAATTTCGGAATGGTGGCCAGCTGCACCAGCAGCGCCAGGGCGGCGACCACGGTCGCAATCATGAAGGCCGTGCGCCAGCCCCAGATGTCACCGACATAGGCGCCGACCGGCGCCGCACAGACGGTCGCCAGCGAAACGCCGGTCAGGATGATCGACATGGCGCGCGGCATCAATCGCATCGGCACCATCCGCAGCGCGGCCGTGGATCGCCGGGTCTGGATGAATTGCCAAGCCTTCCGGACGCAATGCCATTGCCGGGCCACCCGCATGCAATAGCTTGCCAGAACCAGGCAGCGAGAGGCCGGCGGCAAGCCGGTCCGAAGAGGAGAACCAATGCCAAATCATCCGAAGCTCATCGCACTCGCCGTCATGCTTGCGGTTCCCGGGCGCGCCTTTGCCCTCGAGGACAGCTACCTGCCGGCCGACAAGATCCCCTATGTGGCGGAAGTACCCGACCAGCCGCATCGTCTTGGCCCATTGTGGGGCGAGCGGGCCAAGGGTCCGGCAGGCACGTTGCTGAAGGTTCCCGGCAACTGGCGCGCACCGGTCCATGCGCACACCGCGGATTACCGTGCGGTGGTCATAAAGGGGATGTGGGCGCACTGGCAGATGGATGGCGGCGAGGCGACCAAGGTCGAACTGCCTCCTGGATCCTACTGGACCCAGAAAGCCAATGAGATGCATGACGACGCCTGCGTCTCCGACACGGAATGCGTGATCCTGCTGATCAACGACACGCCCTACGAAACCTACTTCCAGAAATAGGCTGGGATGCGGCTACGAGGCGTGACGCAAGCTGACGCCGCTGCCCTTGTCGAACAGCACCACCTTGTCGGGGTTCCAGGCAAAGCGCACCGCCTGCTCGATGGCGACGTCGGTCCTGGCCGGCACGGTTGCACGCAGTGTCGCGTCGCCGACGCGCAGCGTCAGGATCTTTTCGACGCCGTGGTTCTCGACGTCGTGGACACGCGCCTCGACCGGCGCGCCGCTCTCGAGATAGACGTCCTCGGGACGAATGCCGAAGACGAGCGGGCGACCGTCGGTCGCCCCGCCCGCTTTGGCTCCCCCTGAAAAAGGCAATTCGAAATTCAGCGGCGCCATCACCGCGCGGCCGTTCACGAGCTTGCCGTCGATGAGGTTCATCGGCGGCGAGCCGACGAAGCTCGCCACATAGGTGTCGCGTGGATTGTTGTAGATCTCATGCGGTGTGCCGGTCTGGACGATTCGGCCATGGTTGAGCACGCCGACCTTGTCACCCATCGACATCGCCTCGATCTGATCGTGGGTGACGAACAGGAAGGTGGCGCCGAGCTGTATCTGCAGGTTCTTCAGTTCAGTCCGCAGCGCCTCGCGCAGCTTGGCGTCGAGCGCAGACAGCGGCTCGTCCATCAGGAACACACGCGGCTTGCGCACGATGGCGCGGCCGATCGAGACGCGCTGCATCTCGCCGCCGGACAGCCGATCCGTCTTGCGGTCGAGCAGATGCTCGATCCGCAGCGTACGGGCGGCACGGTCGACACGGTCCTTGATCTCGGCGTCGGGCAGCCGGCGAATTTTCGGCTTCAGCGGGAATTCGAGATTTTCGCGCACCGTGTAGCGCGGATAGAGCGAATATTGCTGCAGCACCAGCGCCACGTCACGCTCGGCCGCACCCCAGTCGGCAACGTCGACGCCGTCGATGAAGACCTGGCCTTCGCTGGGCTTCTCCAGGCCGGCGATAAGCCGCAGCGTCGTCGTCTTGCCGGCGCCCGTCTCGCCCAGCAGCACGAAGAACTCGCCATCGGCAATATCGAGATCGAGCCCGGTGAGCGCCGTGTGGTTGCCGAAGGTCTTCGAGATGTTCTTGAGCTGGATATGGGCCATCAGAGTCTCACCTCAAGCGACTTGCCGCTTGCCTTGTCGAAGAAATGCGCCTGGGTCGGGTCGATCCTGGCGAAGACCCTTTCACCGGGTCCGGCAACGAAGCCGCTCTTGGTGCGGGCCCGCAGCAACTCGGTTCCGACCTTGAGATCGACGATGTCGAAGGAGCCGAGCGGCTCGACGATATGTGTGTCGACAGGCACGAAGCCCTCGGTCGCCTCGCGCCGGATGAGCACGCCTTCCGGCCGTATGCCAAGCGCCAACTGGCCGCCGGCATGGCCGTTGAGCTTCGACAGCAGGGCTCGCGGGAACTCGAAGCCGGCGGCGGCTCCACCGACCGTCACCGAAACCGAGGACGTCGTCTCGGCCACCGCCGCATCGGTGACATTCATCACCGGGCTGCCGACGAATTGCGCCACGAACAGATTTGCCGGCTGCGAATAGACCTCGTCGGGCGTGCCGACCTGCTGCAAGACGCCTGCGTGCATGATGACGATGCGGTCGGCCAGGCTCATGGCCTCGATCTGGTCGTGCGTGACATAGATGGTGGTCGAGCCCTGCTTGATGTGCAGCCGCTTGATTTCCGCGCGCATCTCCTCGCGCAGCTTGGCGTCGAGCGCGCCGATCGGCTCATCCATCAGCATGGCTTTCGGCCGCCGCACCAGAGCGCGGCCAATGGCGACGCGCTGCATGTCGCCACCCGAGAGCGCCGACGGCTTCTTGTCCAGCAGGTCGGTGATCTGCAGCGTCTTGGCGACGGAGCGCACCTCGCTGTCGATCTCCGTCTTGCTCTTGCGCGTGGCACGCAAGGGGAAGGCGATGTTCTCGTAGACGCTCATATGCGGATAGAGCGAGAACGACTGGAACACCATGGCGATGTCGCGATCGGCGGCCTTCAAATGCTGCACCGGCTTGCCGTCGATGAAGATGTCGCCCTCGTCGATGGTTTCCAGCCCGGCGATGGCGCGCAGCGTCGTCGTCTTGCCGCAGCCCGATTGGCCGAGCAGCACGATGAACTCGTTGTCGGCGATCTTGAGGTTCAGGTCCTTGATGACCTGGACGGCGCCGAAGAATTTCTGGACGCCGCGAAGCTCGATCTGGGTCAATGCTGTGCTCCCGGATTGCGCACCTGGCCGGTGCCGGCCTTCTCCTCGGGCGCGATCTTGGAGGTTACGTTGAAGCCGACGAGCCCGATCAGGATGATGGTCAGGCCATAGCTGTGCAGCAGCATGTTCCAGGGCTGGCAGAGCGCGACGATGCCGAGCACCATCAATATCTGCGACCCAGGTTCAAGGTATTTCTGGTTGAAGGCGCGAAAACTCATTTGCGGATCGCTCCGAAGGACATGCCGCGCAGCAGATGATTGCGAAGCAGGAAGGTGAAGATGGCGACCGGCAGCAGGAACAGGAAGGTTCCGGAGGCGATCACCGTCCAGTCCGGCAGGCCCGAACCGACCTGGCTCGGGATGAAGGGAGGCGCGGTCTGGGCGCGGCGGTTGGTCATGATCAGCGCAAAGGCGTATTCGTTCCATGCGGTGATGAAACAGAACACGGCGGTGGCGGCGATGCCCGTGGCGGCCTCCGGCAGCACGATCTTGAAGAACGCCTCCATGCGCGTGTAGCCGTCGACAAGCGCGGCCTCCTCATATTCCTTCGGAATCTCGTCCATGAAACCCTTCATCAGCCACACGGAGAAGGACAGGTTGAAGGCGGTGTAGAGAATGATCAGGCCCAGATGCGTATCGTTGAGCCCGACTGCCCGGTACATCAGGAACATCGGGATGGCGACCACCACCGCCGGCAACATGCGCGTCGACAGGATGAAGAAGAGCAGGTCCGCTTCCCCCTTCACCTTGAAGCGCGAGAAGCCATAGGCGGTGAATGTCCCCATGCCGACCGCCAACACCGTCGAGGTGATGGCGATGATGAGCGAGTTCAGGAAGCGGCTCGGATATCCCGACCATTGCACCTGGCCCTTGCCGTCGCGCACGATCTTCTCGCCGCCGTCGAACACGACGCGCTCCCACCACGGGGCGGCGGCATATTCTTCGGCCGACGGCGGGCTGCGCAACTGTGAGCGCTTTGTGAAAAGTTTGACGAAAGGCGAGATGGTCGGCTCGAACATCACCGTCGGCGGGATCGTCGTGGCCAGGTTGCGTGGCTTGAACGAGGTCGCCACGATCCAGTAGATCGGCGCCAGGAAGATGATCGTCACCAAAAGGACGGCGACAATAGCGACCTTGTTGAGCGCCCGTTCACCCGAAGTCTGGACGGCCGCCATCTCAGCGCTCCTTAACTTTGTTGAGGTATTTCACATAGATGTTGGTGATCGCCAGCACCATGATCAGCACGATATAGGCAAGCGCGCAGGAGCGCCCCGTCTGCCATTCCTGGAAAGCCATCTTGTAGAGACGGATGGAAATCACCTCCGTGCTCGGCTGCGTCGACAGCACATAAGCAAGATCGAAAGTCTTGAAGGCTTCCATGGTGCGGAAGATGACCGCGATCATCAGGATCGGCGCGACCAGCGGCAGCGTGATGCGGAAGAAGGTATAGAACGGCCCGGCGCGGTCGATCGCGGCAGCTTCGTAAAGATGCTTCGGCACCGCCGAAAGCCCGGCGAGCGACAACAGCATGACGAAGGGCGACCACATCCAGATGTCCGTGAACGCGACCGCGTAGAGCGCCATCTTCGGGTCGCCGAGCCATTGGAATTTGCCGAGGTCGAGCACGTAGTTGATGACACCCCAGGACGGATCGTAGAGCAGCTTCCAGAACAGGCCGACCACCGCCATCGAGAGCATCATCGGCAAGAGCAGCAATGTCGTGATCAGGCCCTTGAGCGGAATGGTGCGATTGAGCAGCATTGCCGTTCCAAAGCCGACGACAACCTGACCGACGACCGAGACGATGACGTATTTCGCGGTCACCGCGAAATTGTTCCAGATATAAGGGTCGCTGAGGAGCTCGCGATAGTTCTTCAGTCCGACGAAATTGGCCGGCGCATTGGTCGATGCGCGGAAGTCGGTGAAGGAATAGCCGAGCGAATAGATCAGCGGAAAGATGTTGAAGACGATCAGGAACACGATCGTCGGGATGATGAAGAGGTTGCGTATCGAAATGTCGCTGAGGCCGCGAGAGGCGGCTCTGGAGGAGGTATTCAGCGGTGTGATCATTGTGGTCGCCAAGACCTGCTCCCATTCCTGAAAAAGAAAACGGAGGAGGCGCAGGCCTCCTCCGCACTACATGTCGGTTATTGGCCGCGGCCGTATTTCTTGAACGTGGCGTCCCAATCCTTCGCCAGCGCATCCAGCATTTCCTTGGCCGTACCATCGCCGTTTACGATGTACGGATAGACACGCTGGTTGAGCTGCTGCAGCAGTTCCGCATACTCCGGCACCGCCCAGAAGTCCTTGACCTTGAACATCGTGTCGTAGAAGGCCTTGTTGTAGGGCGTGGCGTTCTGGAACTCGGCCGATTCCAGCACGGCCTTGTTGCAGGTGTAGCCGCCGAGGGCCGCCCACTTCTTCTGCGTATCGTCCTGGATGAACCACTTCAGGAATTTCATCGCCTCTTCCTTGTTGTTGGAATAGGAGACGACGGAAATGCCCTGGCCGCCGAGCGCGGCGAACTGCTCGCCACCTGGACCTGCCGGGTTGGCGAAGAAGCCGGTGTTCTTGGCGTTCGGGTTCGACGCCTCGTTGATCAACGAGGGGAAGAAGGCGAAGTAGTTCATGCTCATCGCCGCCAGGCCTTCGGTGATGGCCTGGTTGTTCTCGACGAAAAAGGCGTTGGTCCAGCCCGGAGGCGTGAAGCCGAACAGCTTGCGGTAGTTTTCCGCCGCGGCCACCGCCTTGTCCGAGTTGATGATGCCGTCGACCTTGTAGGTGCCGAAGTCGCCGAGCTCACCGCCATACGAGAACAGCGCGTTCTCGAAGCCCATCGCCAGGCCGTCATACTGGTTCTGTGTGTAGATGGCGATGCCGTAGCGGTTCTGGTCGGGCCTGTTGAAGAACTCCGCGATGTCGGTCATTTCCTTGAAGGTCTTCGGAACGGCAAGGTCGTAGCCATACTTGGCCTTGAACGCTTCCATTTCCTTCGGATCCTCGAACCAGTCCTTGCGGTAGGCCCAGCCCACGGCGTCGCCCTCGGCCGGGATCGACCAGTATTTGCCGCTGTTGCCGGGATATTCGGAGTAGAACTTGACCGTCGCCGGAGCCATCTTGTCGAGAACCTTGTTCTCTTTGACGAAGTCGGTGAGGTCGACATAGTGACCGCCCTCGGAGGCGGCACCAAGCCATTGCGAGTCGCCGACGACCAGGTCATAGGCGCTGCCCTTGGCGTTGAACTCGGTAAAGGCCTTGGTCTGGAAGTCGGCCCACGGGGTGGTTTCCACCGTGATCTTGACGCCGGTTTGCTTCTCGTACTCGTTGCCGAGCTCCTGCAGATAGTTTGCGGGATCCCATTCAGCCCAGAAGATGGTGAGTGACTTTTCCTGCGCGTAAACGGACGTTCCGCAGGCAAGCGTTAAGCCGATACCAGCAAGTACGCTGGTCACTAACTTGCGCATAATGATTTCCTCCCTTGTGCGCGTTCTACCTTATCGTGCGAGCCGGCAACGTGGCCGGCCCTGGTAGTTCCTCCCGTGATCGCACCTTTCCGGTTTCGAGCCTCCTCGCCCCGCCGGAAAATGGATCGCAGCCCTCACTTTCGATCCGCTTTTCTGATCCAATCTGGTATTACCAATTTTGCATGCGCGTCAAGCCCTTTCTTGGCAGCTTGACGTGGCCATTTCCATCGGATTACCGCTTTATCTGCCTGTTTTACCAAGATTTTCCTACTCAGTGATATGATCGGGTATTGTCCAATACCCCACCCAACCGCTAAGATCAGTAGTGTGCATGCCAATCTGGTCGAACCAGTTAGGCTCTATTTCACGACTGCCTTCGGATCGAGGCTGCCTCCTTCATCGACCGATTCCGCCACTGCCGCACGCACCAGCGCCCCGGCCGCCCACTGTGCGACCGACATCGTCCGGCGGCTGTCCAGCCCCCAGATATCCTTGAGCACGATCAGCACCTCGACGCCGAAGATAAGCGACAGCGCCTGTGCCAGCCGCTTGAAGTCGCGCGGCGGCAAACGGCCCTTGAGCGGCGCGATCGCATCCTTCAGCAGGTCGATGCGGTGGCCACGCGTAAAGGCGGGCTCACCGCCCAGCGTGCCGGCCTGACGCCGCGCCCATTGATCGAGCGACAGCTTCAGTGCTGCCTTGAACGTAGCCTCGAAGGCCTCGATGCGCGGCATGGCCGTGTCGAACAGCTCGGCGACCCGGCGCTCGGCATCGGCGGAGGTCGATTGCCAGGTGAGGATTGGCCCCAGCCCCTCGTCGACGACGGCCTGCACCAGTGCCGACTGGCTCGGGAAGTAACGATAGGCGGTGGCGCGGGAAACCTCGGCCGCCTCGGCGACCTCGCTGACCGAGGGCGTGACGCCCGCCTGCATCAGCCTTGTTGCCGTCTCCAGCATCAGCCGTTTGGTCCGCGCGCGCGGCCCACGTTCGGGCACTGGGCCGGTTGCCCGTTCAGCCTCGTCGCTCGCAGCGGATTGTTGACGTGAGACATTCATACCAATACGATACGCACGTCTCAAAAATTTGCAATGGCGTCCGCATCGTCGAGTGGCCCGGGCAATGAGCGATGGGGGCGGCATCGCGCCTGCCAGGATTGGGAGAGCGCAATGAAGCGTATCTATGTGGTGGGGACCGCGGACACCAAGGGCGAGGAACTCGCCTTCCTGGCCGATGCAATCACGGCTGCGGGCGCCCTCGTTTGTCGTGTCGATGTCGGAACGCGCGACGCAACCATCCCCGTCGATATCAGCGCGAGGGAAATCGCCGACCATCATCCCGGCGGCAGTGAAACCGTGCTCGGCGGCAATGATCGCGGCGCCGCGGTCGCCGCAATGGGCATCGCCTTCGCCCGCTTTGCCCAATCGCGCAACGACATCGCGGCCATGATCGGCATTGGCGGCGGTGGCGGCACATCGATCGTCACGTCGGGCATGCGCGCCCTGCCGCTCGGCCTGCCCAAGATCATGGTCTCGACGCTCGCCTCCGGCGACACCGCTCCCTACGTCGATGTCTCCGACATCATCATGATGCCTTCTGTGACCGACATGGCCGGACTGAACCGGCTCTCCCGTGTCGTGTTGTACAACGCGGCTCAAGCCATATCAGGCATGGCGGCCAGCCCGGCGCCACCACCCGACGGCAAACCATCGATCGGCCTCACCATGTTCGGCGTCACCACGCCTTGCGTGACCGCCATCGCCGACCAGCTCCGTTCCGGATATGACTGCATGGTCTTCCACGCCACCGGCACTGGCGGCCGCAGCATGGAAAAGCTGGCCGACAGCGGCTTGCTGTCCGGCGTCGTCGACATCACCACGACCGAAGTCTGCGATCTTCTGTTCGGCGGCGTGCTGCCGGCGACGGAGGATCGTTTCGGCGCCGTCGCACGCACGGGGCTGCCCTATGTCGGCTCCGTCGGCGCGCTCGATATGGTGAACTTCTGGGCGCCTTCGACCATCCCGGAGCACTATCGCGACCGGCTGTTCTACGAACACAATCCCAATGTCACGCTGATGCGCACCACGGCGGACGAATGCCGTGCGATCGGCGAGTGGATCGGCACCAGGCTCGCCCGCTGCGGGGGACCGGTGCATTTTCTCATCCCGGAAAAAGGCGTCTCGGCGCTCGACATCGAAGGCGGCGCCTTCTTCGACCCGGAAGCCGACGCCGTTCTGTTCGATGCCATCGAGCGCACCATCAAGCCCAACGGCAAGCGCCGCGTGACGCGCCTGCCGCTGCATATCAACGACCCGGAATTCGCAAAGGCAGCAACAGCGGCCTTCCTCGACATCGCCAGACAGTGAGAGACCTCAAAAAATGCCCGCCATACCGCGCAAGGACATCTTGAAGAAATTCAGGGGAATGATCGACAAGGGCGTGCCGATCGTCGGCGGCGGCGCCGGCACCGGCCTGTCGGCGAAGGCCGAGGAGGCCGGTGGCATCGACCTCATCATCATCTACAATTCCGGCCGCTACCGCATGGCCGGGCGCGGCTCGGCCGCCGGCCTGCTCGCCTATGGCAACGCCAACGAGATCGTCAAGGAAATGGCCTATGAGGTGCTGCCTGTGGTCAGACACACGCCGGTGCTGGCCGGCGTCAACGGCACCGACCCGTTCGTCATCATGCCGCTGCTATTGGCAGAGCTGAAGACGATGGGCTTTTCCGGCGTGCAGAATTTTCCCACCATCGGCCTGTTCGACGGCAGCATGCGGCAGAGCTTCGAGGAAACCGGCATGGGCTTCGGCCTCGAGGTCGACATGATCGCCGAGGCGCACAAGCTCGATCTCTTGACCACGCCCTATGTCTTCAACCCGGATGAGGCCCGCGCCATGACCAAGGCCGGTGCCGACATCGTCGTCGCCCATATGGGTGTGACGACAGGCGGCTCGATCGGCGCCACGTCAGCCAAGTCGCTCGACGACTGCATTCAGGAGATCGACGCCATCGCCAATGCCGCGCGCTCGGTGCGCAAGGATGTCATCCTGCTTTGCCATGGCGGCCCGATTTCGATGCCCGACGACGCCCGTTACATTCTCTCCCAGGCCAAGGGCCTGCACGGCTTCTATGGCGCCAGCTCGATGGAACGGCTGCCGGCGGAAGCCGCGATCGCCAAGCAGACGGCCGATTTCAAGGCCGTCGCGCTCGGCGGCCAGAAGACCACATTCAAGAAAAAGAAGGGATGAGTGAGATGACCGACAAGAGCAAAGTGTTCGTGTACCCGAAGGACGTCAGCGCCTTCGGCTTCGACTGGGGAAAATTGGCGCTGACGGTGGCGCCCGAAGTGAATGGCGCAACCCGCTTTTCCGGCGGGGTCGTCGACCTGCCTTCCGGCAAGGGCCACACGCGCCACAACCATCCGGGCGCGGAAGAAATCATCTTCGTCATCTCAGGCCATGGCGAACAGATGGTCGAGGACGAGAAGGGCAATCCGATGGTCGAGAAGGTCGGCCCCGGCTGCACCATCTACGTGCCGGAAAGCCGCTTTCATTCGACGCTCAACACCGGCGACGGGCCGATGCAGCTGTTCGTCGTCTATTCGCCGGCAGGACCTGAACTGGTTTTGCGTGAGCTGCCGGATTTCAGGCTGATTCCGCCGGGGCAGTGATCTTTCCTCGGTTCCGGCTCCGACCTCTGCCCTCGGGGAGAGGTCGGATTGCCCCGAATTGCTTTTCCCGGATGGCAATCCGGGTGAGGGGGCAGCAGCCTCAATACCAGCTAGGCCGTCCCACCCC
>NZ_RZPL01001180.1:0-853 GCF_004022805.1 Mesorhizobium sp. M7A.F.Ca.CA.002.04.1.1
GCGCATGGCTGAGGCTGCGATGGGCGGTCTCGGCAGCGTTTCGGTGTTCATGGATCGCGCGTCACAGCAATGGCCGTTCACCGTCGAAGCGCGATCTTCGCAGCCGGTGCTGGCCTGCCTGGGCAGCCAGTATGCGGGCTGGAACCTGTCTGGCCAGGACTATTTTGCGATGGGATCTGGGCCTGCGCGGGCCCTCGCCCGGGTCGAACCGCTGTTCGAAACACTTTCCTATCACGACATCGCATCTTCCGCGGTGCTTATCCTTGAGACGGCCGAACCGCCTCCCCGCGCGACCGTTGAGAAAGTGAGCAAGGCAACTGGACTGGCGACGGAAAAGCTCACCTTCCTCTATGCGCCGACACAAAGCCTTGCCGGCGGCGTGCAGATCGTGGCGCGCGCGCTCGAGGTTGCCCTGCACAAGATCAACGATCTCAAATTCCCGCTGGAAAACGTTGTCGACGGCATCGGAACGGCGCCGATCCCCGCCCCCCATCCGGATTTCCTGACCGCTATGGGCCGAACCAACGATGCCATCATCTATGGCGGCAGCGTCCAGCTCTTCGTCAAAGGATCGGCGAAGGAGGCTGGCAAACTCGCGGAAAAACTTCCCAGCAGCGCCTCACGGGACTACGGCCAACCCTTCGCCGAGATATTCACGCGGTTCAAGGGCGATTTCTATGCCATCGACCCGTTGCTGTTCAGCCCGGCTGAAGTGATCGTGACAGCGATCGAAACCGGCGATACTTTTCGCGCCGGTCGGCGTGATCTGAAGATGCTCGAACGGAGTCTCGGCTAGGGCATGGCGGTGCAAAGGGATTCGTCTGTCATTCGCCCGCCCGGCGACTGCCTTCCG
>NZ_RZPL01001181.1:0-839 GCF_004022805.1 Mesorhizobium sp. M7A.F.Ca.CA.002.04.1.1
TCGACGAAGCGCGCGAACAGGCCGGCCTGCGACTTGATCTTGAGCTTGCGGTAGATGTTGCGGCGATGGACTTTCACGGTTCCCGGCACGATGCGCATGGCGCGGGCGATCGACTCCGTCGAATGCCCCTGCAACACCAGGTCGACGACATGCTTTTCGCGCGGCGTCAGCGACAGGCTCTGCCAGATATGGGCGCGGTCGAATTCGTTGACCATAGCGGCCGTCTCGTCCTGCTTCGCTTCCGCCGTTTCGTCGGCCGGAAGAGCAGGCCAGCGCAACCTGATGAAGCTGATCACCGCGGGAGCCATGTCGCGCAGCAATCTGGCATCGGCGGTGCCGAAAGGGCCTGAAGCGCGCAGCCGCATCAGCGACAACACCAGCGCATCCTTGCCCGGCAGCGGCACGAAGAAGCCGACCTCCTCGGCCAGCCTGGTCTGGCTGTAATAGGAGCGGAAATACTCGCTGGCATAGAAACGGTCCGGCGCCAGCTCGCGCATGCGCCAGAACCCTTCCTTGCGCTCGACCGCAGCGTGATGGAACGGATCGAGCAGATACGGCCCTTCCTGATAGAGCGCGACGAACACATGGCTCTCGGTGGGCGAGAAGGTCTCGAACAGCAGCGGCGGGCGCGAGGCGCCGCGATAGCCGAAGATCACGCAGTGGTCGAATCTAACGTGCTGCCGCAGCCACTCGACCAGCGCCTGGCCAAAGAGATCGCCGCTGGTCTCCCGCGTCGTCGCGACGAGCGTGGCGAGCCGGCTGTATTCGTCGCTGCGGGACAATGCATACCCCCTTAAACGAGAAAATAGATCAGATATACCACCTGAGAGGTATATACT
>NZ_RZPL01001182.1:0-832 GCF_004022805.1 Mesorhizobium sp. M7A.F.Ca.CA.002.04.1.1
CGACGACGTGCCGACGGCCCATGCCGACACCAACAGCGTTGTCGAGGGCGGGATCGTGCTCGGCAACGTGCTGAGCGACGGCACGGACGACGTGTTCGGCGCCGACGGTGCGGCGGCGGGCGGCGGCGTTGTCGGGGTCCGCGTTGCGGGCGGCGACACCACGACGGCGGTGACGACGGGCGTCAACACGGTGATCAACGGCAGCTTCGGCACGCTGACGCTGCAGGCCAATGGCAGCTACAGCTATGACGGCCTGCCCAACGTGGTTCCGCCGGCAGGCGCAACGGAGACCTTCGTCTACACCATCATGGACGGCGACGGCGACCTGTCGACGACGACCCTGACCATCAACCTGTCGGACAGCGGCCTTGCCGTCTCCAACGACGACCTGACGGTCAACGAGGCGGCGCTGCCGATCGGCAGCAACCCGTCGAGCACCGCCGAGACCATCGCCGGAACGGTCGTCGACAATGTATCGGGCGGCACCGGGCCCTACACCTACGCACTGGTGAGCAACGCCATCGGCGCGCACGGCACGCTGACCTTCAATGCCAACGGCACCTACAGCTACACGCTGACCTCGCCGGTCGACGGCGCCGACGCCAACAACGGCACCAACACCGTCAACAATGTCGAGACCTTCACCTACCAGGCCACCGACGCCAACGGCAACACGATCACCAACACCATCACCATCGACATCGTCGACGACGTGCCGACGGCCCATGCCGACACCAACAGCGTTGTCGAGGGCGGGATCGTGCTCGGCAACGTGCTGAGCGACGGCACGGACGACGTGTTCGGCGCCGACGGTGCGGCGGCGGGCGGCGGC
>NZ_RZPL01001183.1:0-820 GCF_004022805.1 Mesorhizobium sp. M7A.F.Ca.CA.002.04.1.1
GGGTAGAACCGCTTCAAGAGTTCGGCTGTCGGCAGGTCGGACGAGGTGTCGTCATTGGCCGCGTTGAACACCTGATAGCC
The DNA here is from genome assembly GCF_004022805.1 of Mesorhizobium sp. M7A.F.Ca.CA.002.04.1.1. Classification (NCBI taxonomy): domain Bacteria; kingdom Pseudomonadati; phylum Pseudomonadota; class Alphaproteobacteria; order Hyphomicrobiales; family Phyllobacteriaceae; genus Mesorhizobium; species Mesorhizobium sp. M7A.F.Ca.CA.002.04.1.1. The sequence goes on from NZ_RZPL01001183.1 coordinate 81, forward strand.
GAGCCCGTCCTTCTCTATGGCGCGCAGCGTGATCTGGCCAAGGTCGCGCGCGTCGACATAGCTCCAGGCGATGCGCTTGCGGAAACCCGGATCGGCGAACCATTTCGGAAACAGCGAATGTTCGTGCGGCTCGATGACGTTGCCGATGCGCAGGGCATAAATGTCGGTGCCGTTGCGCTGCGCGAAGGCCCGCGCCGTCTTCTCGTTGACGACCTTGGACAAGGCATAGCTGTCCATCGGATCGACGTCATACTCCTCGTCGAGCGGGAAATATTTTGGATCGCGCGGCTCGTTGGCGAAGACCAGCCCATAGGTGGTCTCGCTGGAGGCGATGATTACCTTTCGGATACCGAGCTTAACTGCCGCCTCGATGACATTGTAGGTGCCGAGCGCATTGATGCGGAACACCTCGTTGTCGGTGGTGATCATGATGCGCGGGATGGCGGCGAAATGCACCACCGCATCGACCGGCTGCGGACGCAGCGAGGGGTCGAATTCATGCAGGCCCATATAGCTCGACAGTGCGTTGAACACCTGCCCGCTGTCGGTGATGTCGGTGATCAGCGTGCGCACCTTGGGGTTGTCGAGCGGCCTGGTGTCGATGTTGAGCACCTGGCAGCCTTGCTCGACCAGATACTGGACGACATGGCGTCCGGCCTTGCCGCTGCCGCCGGTGAACATGATCCGCTTCGTCATTTTGCTCTCCACATCCTCAGGAATTTATGTGTATTGTCAGACAA
>NZ_RZPL01001184.1:0-820 GCF_004022805.1 Mesorhizobium sp. M7A.F.Ca.CA.002.04.1.1
CGTGGATATTGACCATTCGATCACGGGCACGAGGAAGATCGAGCATTTTTTAGCTCCCTTTGGTGCAACGCTTCGAGGTTGTCCTTCGCGGTAGCTGCCTTGAACCTGGCCTTCGCGATTCCAGTTTCTAACCGCTGGAGGACTTCAAGGTTCCCGCCTATTTGCGGACAGAGCCGCTCGCTCCACCGGGATAGCGACCGGTCTCTTGGCCGCTCGGGTCGCGACACTGTCCCGGACGGCGGCAGTCGGGGGTTGCTCAAGCGCAAAGATGCCCCAGTTATCACCAGCGAACCGAAAGCTGGAGATGTCGATGAACGACAAGGCTGCCGCGACGCCGCAGGCTATCGGCCACGAACGGATCGACCTCATGGACCGTTACTGGCGCGCCGCGAATTACATCTCGGTCGGCCAGATCTATCTGCTCGACAATCCGCTGTTGCGCGAACCGTTGAAGGCCGAGCACGTCAAGCCTCGGTTGCTTGGCCATTGGGGCACGACGCCGGGCCTGAATTTTCTCTACCTGCATCTGAACCGCGTTATCCGCGAACGCGACTTCGATGTTCTGTTTATCTGCGGCCCGGGCCATGGCGGTCCCGCAATGGTCGCCAACACATGGCTCGAGGGCACCTATAGCGAGATCTATCCCGATATCGGGCAGGGCGAAGACGGCCTCAGGAAACTGTTCCGGCAGTTTTCCTTTCCCGGTGGCGTGCCAAGCCATGCCGCGCCCGAGACGCCAGGCTCCATCCATGAGGGCGGCGAATTGGGATATGCATTGGTTCATGCCTTCGGTGCGGCCTTCGACAATCCGGGTCTGGTG
>NZ_RZPL01001185.1:0-818 GCF_004022805.1 Mesorhizobium sp. M7A.F.Ca.CA.002.04.1.1
TCATCCGGCTACGGCGGGTCATGACATTGAGATCGGTGATCGGTCCGCCGATCAGCGCGGCCGAGGTCTGCACGTCGGCCGGGAAAGAAAACAGGGCGGTCGTCCTGTTTATAGATCTCGGCGGGTAGCCGGCAATCTCGAGGACGATGCCCTCGCCTTCGAGCACGGCAAGGGTGCGATCGATGCCGGCGAATTGCGAGAACGGACCGCTCGATTCGACACGCGCCATCGACACGCGCCAGTCGAAATCGTTTAGCCCGGCACCGGGCGGCGAGACGGCGATTTCCGTCGTCACGCCGCCGCCGTTCTTCCACGGCATCGACCGGTATTCGGCTGCCCGCAGGATGCGCATGCCTAGCCCTCCGCTATGGCTACGGGCGTTCGAAACTCGAAAAGCCGATTCCGCGGCTTTTCGCCTGCCTGCGGCCGGACGTTTCTCACCCGAGAATGCCGGGCAGGTTGAGCTGGTGCTCCTTGGCGCATTCGACGGCGATTTCGTAGCCGGCATCGGCGTGGCGCATGACACCGGTCGCCGGGTCGTTCCACAACACCCGCTCCAGGCGCCTGGCGGCTTCGCGCGTGCCGTCGGCGACGATGACCATGCCGGCGTGCTGCGAGAAACCCATGCCGACGCCGCCGCCATGGTGCAGCGACACCCAGGTGGCGCCGGACGCCGTGTTGAGCAATGCGTTGAGCAGCGGCCAGTCGGATACCGCGTCCGATCCGTCCTTCATCGATTCCGTTTCGCGGTTCGGCGAGGCGACCGAGCCGGAATCGAGGTGATCGCGACCGATGACGACAGGCGCCTTCAACTCACC
>NZ_RZPL01001186.1:0-816 GCF_004022805.1 Mesorhizobium sp. M7A.F.Ca.CA.002.04.1.1
GTCGCCATGGGCCTCGCCGCGCGAGCCGTCATGCCGGCGGAAATGCGCCACGACCTCGCCCTCGTTCTGCTCGAAGGCATCGACACGGCTTGCCGTGCTGATGACGTCGCCGCCAAGCCTGTTCACCACGGCCCGGTGAATCAGCCCCAGCAGCCTGCCGCGATGAATGCTGATTTGCGGAACCTCATAGCCGGCATCGATGCCCCGCAATTCCTGCCATACGATCTGGCCGAAGCGGTTGGTGTAGACAAGCTCGCGTGTCCTCACCCCCTCCGCGTCGAGCGCCGGCATCAGCCCAAGCCCGGCCAGCGCCTTGACAGCGTGAGGCAGCATGTTGATGCCGACGCCAAGTTCGCGGATGTCGTCGGCCCGCTCGAAAAGTTCGACCTCGATGCCTGCCTCATGCAGGAACAGAGCAGTGGTGAGGCCGCCGATACCGGCCCCGGCGATCAATGCTTTCATCAGTCACTCCCTTGCCGTGAAAAGTCCCCCCGAGCCGGCCAGATGCCCGTCGACTTCGCGACGTCACGGCGATGCGCGTGGCCGGGGATATTCGAGTTGCATGGCGACGAGGTCTGCCGTGCGGGCACCATGGCGGGCAGCGATGGCGCGCAGCGTTTCGTCCAGGACTTTTGCCGGTCTCCAGATGGCTTGACGACGAGGCTACCGGCGTTAGGTTTCGTCCGAAATGACATAAATCGGGCGAATACTGCCATGCGCAGGCACGTTGCCGTCGTCGTTCACCCCGGTTTCCAGCTTCTGGATGCGGCCGGGCCGACAACCGTCTTCGAGATTGCGGAGCGCTGCCGCCCGGAC
>NZ_RZPL01001187.1:0-813 GCF_004022805.1 Mesorhizobium sp. M7A.F.Ca.CA.002.04.1.1
GAGTTGGCGGAGAAGGAGCTGTGAAGCCGGGGGCTACTCCATCTCTTCGCCGTCCCAGTACCGCCTCACCGCTCCCATGTCGAAAATGCCGTCGCGCCGGCGCAAGGCGTCGACCGCCATCTTGTTGGAATCTGGATAGACGCAGACCTCGTTGGGATTTTTCTCGCCGATCATCAGGTAGCGGCACGGCCCCGTGCCGCTGTTGAGGAAGGAATGCCCGACCGCCAGGCCGGCCGGAAAGCAGACATAGTCGCCGGCTTTCATTTCGTGGCGCTCCTCGCCAAGCAGCAGCGTCACCTCCCCTTCCAGGATCAGCGCATGCTCCTCTTCCAGCATGTGATAGTGCCGGGGCGCCAGGCGCATGCCGGGCGCCGGCGCTTCGATCAGCATGCCGACATGATAGTCGGAGCGTCCCAGCGCGGCATAAGTCAGGTGCCTGGACCGGCCGCCGAACCGCGGGCCTTCGCCTTCGACCTTCCATTCGACAGCATCGCTGGCGATCGGCGGGATCGGCGCGGCCGGGGGTTTGGTGACACCGGCCGTCACATCCGACGGCAGCGGATCGCCGGCGGTAAGGCCGGTGTTCTCGCCGTCCCAGTAAGTTCGGATGGCTGCGAGATCGAAGATCGCGCGGCGGCCCAGGGCGCGTACCAGCACCTTGTTGGAGGCGGTGTAGACGACCACTTCATTCGGGTTGCGCTCGCCGACGATGACATAGCGGCACAGTGCGTCGCTGGTATTGATCAGGCAATGCCCCGCCGCGGCACCGGCGGGAAAGCAGATGGAGTCGCCGGGCTTCATGGCCTAGGCCGC
>NZ_RZPL01001188.1:0-808 GCF_004022805.1 Mesorhizobium sp. M7A.F.Ca.CA.002.04.1.1
GCCGGAGAAAGCCCGACCGCCGGCCGCTACTTCCAGCGCTTCGTTGCCGGTCGCAGCATCTCGGCCCTGTTCGTCGGCAATGGTCAAACCGCGCACCTCGTGGGTTTCAGCCACCAATGGACGTCTCCCGCCCCCACAGCGCCCTATCGCTACGGCGGCGCCGTACGGTTGAGACGCTTCGATCGCAGACAGGCGGCGGTCATCGGCGGCTGGCTCTCAAGTCTGACGCGGCGCGCCGGCCTGCTTGGATTGTGCAGCGCCGATCTGATCCGTGGACCAGATGGCTACACGTTCATCGAGATCAATCCGAGGCCGGGCGCCACCCTCGACATTTTCGACGATGTTGACGCGCCATTGATCGAAGCGCATCTGCGCGCCGCGACGGGTCAGGTCTTCCGCTTGCCGCGCTTCGTCGATTCGATGGCGTCGATGGTGACCTACGCCGCGACGCCAATCACTCACTTTCCGTCGATTGCCTGGCCTGAATGGACAGCGGACCAACAGTCGGCTGGCACCCGTCTGATTGCCGGCGACCCTGTCTGCACGGTCTTCGCGCGCGGTCCGAGCGCCCAATCGACCAAGCGGCTCATCAAGGGACAAGCCAGCCAATTGCAACTCCAATGGGAAGGAGACCGGACATGAAAGACGGTTCGGCATTCCTGAACGACAATGCACAGCGCATCGTTGACGGCATGATCGGCGACGCCGAACGCCTGCGTATCGTCGTTTCCAGGGGACCATTGGGCGAGCGCCTGATCGATGCCGGCGCCAAGACCGTCGGCAGCGTCGAGGCCGGGATGCGCATGGC
>NZ_RZPL01001189.1:0-807 GCF_004022805.1 Mesorhizobium sp. M7A.F.Ca.CA.002.04.1.1
GCCTCAACCGGCTTCGAACGAAGCGCTTGTCTCTGTCCACGCAACTTCGTTGAACCGGGGCGAACTGCGCCTGCTTGCCATACGCCCCGAGGGCTGGATACCCGGCCAGGACATCGCGGGGATTGTCGAACGAAGAGCAGCCGATGGTTCCGGGCCAGCCGTCGGCGCCCGGGTTGTTGCTTTGGTCGACGAGGCCGGTTGGGCCGAACGCATCGCAGTCCCAATCGACCGTCTCGCCGTCCTGCCGGATGACGTCAGTTTCGTTTCCGCAGCCACACTTCCTGTCGCCGGTACGACGGCACTAAGGACTCTACGCCATGGCGGCGACCTCGCCGGCCAGCAGGTCTTGATCACCGGTGCAAGCGGAGCGGTCGGCCGTTTTCAGATCCAGATCGCCCGCGAGCAAGGCGCCTCGGTGACGGCAATCGCCGCGGCCCGGCACGCCGACGATCTCCGCGGCCTCGGAGCCCGGCAGGTTGTCGAAGCGATCGATCTGGCCGAGGGGCCGTTCTCGCTGATCACCGAGTCGGTCGGCGGCCAAAGCCTCGCACGCGCGATCGAACGTATCGCACCTGGCGGGACCATCGTCATGTTCGGTTCGAGCAGCGGCGAGCTGACGCCCGTCGGATTCCGCCAGTTCGTTCCGGATCATGAAGGGGCAAGGCTTCAGACTTTTGCGTACTACACGTCTGGTCCAGGCATCGGCGAGGACATCGCCTCACTGCTCGCTCTGGTCGCAGCCGGCCGGCTGCGACCAGAGCGAGCAGTGAGGCGATGTCCTCGCCGATGCCTGGACCAGACGTGTAG
>NZ_RZPL01000118.1:0-10515 GCF_004022805.1 Mesorhizobium sp. M7A.F.Ca.CA.002.04.1.1
TGCCGGCAACGGCCAGAAGGAACTGTTCGAGGTACTGATGGGAGTCCGCGCGCTTCAATCGGGCGGTTTCTCGCTGGAAGGAAGCCCGGTCACCGCGCCGACGTCTCGCCAGATTCTCGACAGCGGCGTGGGTTTCATTCCGGACGATCGTTTCCTCGAAGGGTTGATCCCGGAGTTCGGAACCGCCGAAAACCTTGTCCTCGGCTGGCAGCGATCGCCGGAATATTGTCGTGGTCCGTTCCTCGATCGCCGCAAACTGGCTGAGTTGGCGAGGCGCAAGATCGACGAATACAAGGTCGCGACCGCCTCGGCGGACCTCCCGGTGGAGCGACTGTCGGGGGGCAACGCGCAGCGTGTCATTCTTGCCCGCGAGTTCCAGCATGCGCGGCGGCTGTTGCTGGCCAACCAGCCGACGCGAGGGCTCGACGTTGCGGCCTCCGAATTCGTCTACGAGAAAATCCTGGAAAAGCGGGCCGCGGGCTTTGCGATCCTCCTGGCCTCAGAGGAACTCGAAGACCTGCTGCGCCTTTGCGATCGCATAGCGGTCATGTTCAAGGGCCGGATCATGGGCATCGTGCGACCCGAGGAGACCAGCCTCCTCGAACTTGGAATGATGATGGCAGGCGATGCCAGCCAGCTTACGCAGGGAATTCAATGATTTCATTTCAACGACGCTCGGGCAGCAGCCTGGGATGGAACGTCGTCTGCTATTCGGCGGCGATATCAGGTGCTCTCCTGGCTTCCGCTGTTTTGCTGAGGCTTTCCGGCGGCGATCCTGCAAGGGCCTTCACGGCCCTGATCGTCGGCGCATTCGGCAGCCAAGGCGCATTGCTCGGTTCGCTGGCGAAGGCGACCCCGCTGTTGCTTGTCGGGCTGGGCACGGTGTTCGCATTCAGGGCCAAGATCTGGAACATCGGCCAGGAGGGGCAGGTGTTCGCCGGCGCGATGGCCGCCTATTGGGTGAGTTTCTGGATAGCGCCATTGCCAGGCTGGCTGGCCGTCTGCACACTCGCGCTGGCCGGAATGGCGGGCGGCGGCGTGCTCGGCCTGTTGGCCGGCGCACTGAAAACCAGGTTCGGCACCAGCGAGATCATTTCGACGGTGATGCTGAATTACGTCGTCATGTACCTGCTCGCCTACCTTCTCGATGGCGGCCCCTGGATGGCGACAGGCGTGACCGTATCCTATCACCAGTCGCCGCCCATCGATCCAAGTCTGGAGTGGCCGATCCTCTTGGCTGTTGGGGCGGGAAAGCTGCATGTCGGCTTCCTGTTCGCTCTCGCCGCCTCGGCATTCGCAGCGGTGCTGCTCGACAAGACGTCGCTGGGCTACGAAATCCGCGCGTTCGGCTCAAACCCGACCGCGCTGACGTTTCGCGGCACCAATGTGCGCCGGCTTCTGCTGACCGTCATGCTGATGTCGGGGGCCCTGGCGGGACTGGCTGGCGCCGGCGAGCTTTTCGGTGTCTCGCACCGGCTGCGTGCCGAGACGCTGCTTGGCATCGGCAGTTCGGGGATCGTCGTTGCCATGGTGGGAGGACTGCGCCCGAGCGGCGTGATGATCGCCGCCCTGTTCTTCGGCGCGCTGGAAAGCGGCACGATCTACATGCGGCTGAAGAGTGGCACGCCGGCAGGCCTGGTGTCGGCGATGGAAGGGCTGGTGCTTTTGTTCTTTCTCAGTGCCGCCGTCGCAACGCGCCTTCAGATCGTGAGGAGGGAAGTCCATGCTTGAGCTGCTGCAGGGCCCGCTTCTGATAAGCCTCCTGGCGGCGATGGTCCGCATTGCCACGCCATTGCTTTTTTCGGCAATGGGCGAACTTGTCACGCAGCGCGCGGGCATCTGGAACATCGCTGTCGAAGGCACCATGCTGATTGGCGCCATTGTCGCCTACATGGTTGCCTCGACAACCGGATCGCCTTGGCTGGCTCTGGCGATAGCCATCCTGGCCTGCGCCGCGAGCAGCCTGATCATGTCGTTCGTCACGATTGTTTTGAAGGCCGAGCAATTCGTAGCCGGCCTTGCCCTTAATCTCCTGGCATCGGGCGTGACGCTGTTCTGGTTCCAGGCCTATATTGGCGGTCGCGAGGCGCCGACCTTCATCGGCTTCGACCAGGTTCCGATCCCCTATCTGTCGGATATTCCAATCCTGGGACCGGTGCTGTTTTCCCAACGCCTGCTGACCTATGTCAGCTTCCTGGTGCCCATCCTCGTCTGGTTCTTTCTCTACCGAACGAAATACGGCCTTGAGGTGCGCTGTGTCGGCGAAAATCCGAAGGCGCTTGACGTCAAGGGCCTGCACGTCGGCCTCAGGCAGTGCCTCGCGATCATGTTCGGCAGCATGATGTCCGGCTTCGGCGGCGCCTTCCTGATGCTTGGCTATTCGGACAAGTTCGTTCCCGATCTCATTGCCGGCCGCGGCTGGCTGGTCGTGGTCGCGATCATCGCCGGCAACTGGATGCCGTTCCGGATCGTTGGAGCGATCTTCATCTTCGCGTTTCTGGAGGCGTTGGGCATCCATGCGCAAGTGGTGGGGATTCCTGTCCCCCACCAGCTGTTCCTCGTCTTGCCCTATGTGGCGTCACTTGTGCTGCTTGCGGGCTTGCGGTCGCGCACCCATCAGCCCGTGGCGCTCGGCATTCCCTACAACAGGGAATAGACCCTGCTGCTCAACCCGCCGGACGGAAAGGCTTTGCTAGCGAAGCCGGGAAGTGCAGCGCCAGCATTTGCCGGTTTCGCGAGATCAGCACCAGAACGATGATTGTCGCGAGATAGGGCAGGGCCGAGAGCAGTTCGGACGGCACTTCCAGTCCGAGCGCCTGTCCCTGCAGCTGGAGGATCGTCATGCCGCCGAACAGCCAGGCGCCAAGCAGGATGCGCAGCGGGCGCCATGTGGCGAAAACCACCAGCGCCAGTGCGATCCAGCCTTTGCCGGCAGTCATGTTCTCGACCCAGAGCGGTGTGTAGGCGACGGACAGATAGGCGCCCGCCAGGCCAGCCATCGCCCCGCCAAACAACACGGCCATGTAGCGGATCCTGATCACGGGATAGCCGATCGCATGCGATGTCTGCGGTGACTCGCCGATCGTTCGCAAGATCAGCCCGGCCTTCGTGCGGTAGAGAAACCAGCTGATGGCAGCGAACATCACCAGAGCTAGGTAGACCATCGGATCGAAGCGGAAGAGCAACGGACCGATCAGCGGCAGATCGGACAGAACAGGGACGTTGATGCCGTGCAGCGCCTCGATAGGCTCGCTGCCGAAGCCGCGGCCAAGGAAGGCCGACACGCCGGAACCGAAGATGGCCAGCGCCAGTCCGGCCGCATATTGATTGGTGAGGAAGGTCAGTGCCAGAACGCCGAACAGCAGCGAGGCGGCGGCACCTGCCAGGGCGCCGGCCAGGATCGCAACCGGCATTGGATAGCCTGCGGTTACGGCCCAGAAAGCCAATGCCGCGCCCATCAGCATCATGCCTTCGATGCCAAGGTTAAGCACGCCGGACTTCTCGACCACCAGTTCGCCGAGTGCCGCGAATATCAGCGGCGTGGCGGCGATGACGGTGCCGGTGAAGATGGCGATGATCAAGTCCATCAGGCTGTCTCCAGCGCGTGCGTGTCTCGGGCCGGCCGTATCAGGCGGATGCGATAAAAAATGAAGAAGTCGGCGGCGAGCAGGAAGAACAGAAGAATGCCCTGGAAGATGCGCGTCAGCGCCGAGGGCAGGCCCAGCGTCATCTGCACGCCTTCGCCGCCGAGGAAAAGCAGCGACATCAACAGCCCGCCAAGCACGATGCCGAAGGCGTTCAGCCGGCCGATGAAGGCGACGATGATGGCCGCGAAACCGTAGCCGGGCGAAATCTGCGGCGAGAGCTGGCCGAGCGGCCCGGCGGCTTCCGCCATGCCGGCGATGCCGGCGGCCGCACCACCCGCCATCAGCCCGATCCAGACGGCGGCAGATTCGCGAAAGCCGGCATAGCGGGCGGCAAGCGGTGCCGCTCCGCTCACCGACATCTTGTAGCCAAGGAAGCTGCGGTCAGTGAACAGCCACATCACGAACACGGCGACGACGGTGATGAAGATCGAAGGGTTGAGCCGATAGGCCGGGTCGAAGGATTCGAACAGGGCGGCTGTCGGCAGAAGTGCCGTCTGCGGGTAGTTGAAACCGGCCGGATCGCGCCACGGTCCATGCACGAGATAGGACAGGAACAGCGTCGCGATGTAGGTCATCATCAGCGTGACCAGGATCTCGTTGGTGTTCATGCGGGCGCGCAGGAAGGCAGGGATCGCCGCCCATGCCATGCCGGCGCCCATGCCGGCAACGAACATCAACGGCAACAGCAGCACGCTGTCCGGGTTCGGCCAGAAAAGACCGACGCCGCTCGCCGCAATCGCGCCCATGGTGAACTGGCCCTCGGCGCCGATGTTCCAGACATTGGCGCGGAAGCCGATAGCCAGCCCACACGCAATGAGGATCAGCGGCGAAGCCTTGAGCAGCCATTCCGACAAACCGTTGAGGGAATTCAACGGCTCGACAAAGAAGGCGTAGAGCGTCGGCAGCGGATCGTGTCCGAGCGAGGCAAAAAAGATCGAGCCGACGACCAGCGTCAAAACCGACGCCAGCACCGGCGCCGCGACGCGCATTGTTGCCGAAGGCTCCGGCCTTTGTTCAATCCTGAAGCGCAACGTCGCCACTCCCAATTGCCATTTGATCCGTGCTCATCGTTCGACCGGTCATCAGCAGCCCGACCTCTTCGCGGTCGGTCGTCTTGCGTACCAGCGGCGGTGACACGCGCCCCTGGCAGATCACCAGAAGCCGGTCACAAATCTCGAACAGCTCGTCGAGTTCTTCGGAGACGACGAGCACCGCCGCGCCGGCGCGGCTGAGGTCGACGATGGTCTGGCGGATGAAGGCGCTGGCGCCGACATCGACGCCCCAGGTCGGCTGGGAGACAAGCAGAAGCTTCGGCTCGAGCGCGATCTCACGGCCGACGATGAATTTCTGCAGATTGCCGCCCGACAGGCTTTGCGCCGTCGAAGCCGGACCGTTGGCCTTGACCTTGAACCTGTCGATGATGCCAGCTGCGAAGGCGCTGGCTTTGCGCCGGTCGACCAGGCCGTTGCGGACGGTGCCGAAGCGATGGGCGGTCAGAACCGCGTTCTCCCACAGCGTATGCGACGGTACCGCGCCACGGCCCAGCCGTTCCTCGGGAACGAAGGCGAGACCGAGCTTACGGCGCTCGTCGGCACGAAGGCGAGCGGCAGCGGTACCGCAAATCCTGATCGCGTCGTTGTTGTGATGCGTGCGTTCGCCGCTGAGCAAGGCGATAAGCTCCGCCTGGCCGTTTCCGGACACTCCCGCCAGGCCGACGATTTCCCCGCCATGAACGTTGAAGGAGACGTCCTTCAGATCCACGCCGAAATGGTCTCTTGCCTTGACCGAAAGGTTGTTGACCTCGAGCACTGGCTTCTCGCTCGGGGTCGGCGGGCTGACATGCATTTCCGGCAGCTTCGAGCCGACCATCATGCGGGCGAGCTCGAGCGAGGTCGTCTCTTTCGGCCGAGCGGTGCCGGTGACCTTGCCGTTGCGCAGCACGGTTGCGGTGTCACAGAGCTCCTGCACCTCGTCGAGCTTGTGGCTGATGTAGACGATGCTGCAGCCTTCAGCGGCGAGTTGTCGAAGCGTCTCGAACAGCTTGACCACCGCCTGTGGCGTCAGCACGGAAGTCGGCTCGTCGAGGATCAGAAGCTTGGGCGCCTGCAGCAGGCAGCGCACGATCTCGACGCGCTGCCGCTCGCCGACAGAGAGGTCATGCACCTGGCGATGCGGATCGATCGGCATACCGTAGCGAAGCGAAAGCTCGCGGATCTTGGCGGCAAGCGAGGGCAGATCGAAGGCGCTGCTTGCCGAGAGCGCAATGTTCTCGACCACTGAAACGGATTCGAACAGCGCGAAGTGCTGGTAGACCATCTCGATGCCGAGCGCGCGCGACGTCGCCGGGTTGTGCGCCGCGATCGGATTGCCGTCGCAGAAGATCTCGCCGGAATCGGCCTGCGCCGCGCCATAGATGATCTTCATCAGGGTCGATTTGCCGGCGCCGTTTTCGCCCAGCACGGCGTGGATTTCGCCGGGCTGGATAGACAGCGAGACCTCGTCATTGGCGACGACGCCGGGATAGCGTTTGCGGATGTTGCGCAGTTCTAGACGCGGATGCATGGCGGGTCCTGCCGTGGCGTGAAGCGAGGTTGGACGGGAACCAGGCAGGGAGACGCCGAAGGTCGGTCTCGGCGCCTCCCTGGTTCTTTGATGGCGTTCAGCTCAGCTTGCCGATCATGCCTTTGACGAACCAGTTCATGCCGCGAACATCGTCATCGGCCAGGACGGAGCCTGCAGCGACCTTGAGGTTGCCGGCCTGGTCCTTCAACTCGCCGCCATAGGGGTGCACCTTGCCGCTGCCGATGTCGGCCTCGAGCTGCTTCAGCTTGGCCTTGGTGTCGGCCGGTATGCCGTCATTGTAGGGCGCCATCTTCACGACGCCCGCTGCCAGTCCATCCCAGCGCACTTCCGGCTTCCAGGTGCCGGCGGCGACGGCCTTGGCGGCGCCGACATAGTCGCTGGTCCAGTCGAGGACAAAGGACGTCAGCTGTTTGCCCGAAGCGAACTTGGCCATGTCGCTGGCGTAGCCGATCGACCAGGCGCCGCCTTCACCCGCGACCTGGACGCCCGTCGCCGTGTCGGTCATCGAGCAGATGACGTCGCAGCCTTGCGAAAGCAGCGTCTTGGCGGCCTCCTTCTCCTTGCCCGGATCGAACCAGGAATTGAGGAAGATGGCGTTGCAGGTGGCGTTCGGATTGACGCTTTGCGCACCGAGCAGCAGCGCGTTGGCCGGGCCGACGATATCCGGAATCGGAAAGCCGCCGATGAAACCAATCTTGCCCGATTTCGACATGTAGCCGCCGGCCGCGCCGGCGACGAAAGTGCCCTCGTAATATTTGGCTTCAAAGGTACCCAGATTGGCAAGGTGGACGATGCCGGAGCAATGTTCGAAAGCCACCTTGGGGAACCGCGGCGCCACTTTCTGCATGGGCGTTCCGTGCGAAAAGCTGGTGCCGAAGATCAGTTTGTTGCCGGCGCTGGCCAGCTCGCGGAAAATGCGCTCCGCATCCTGCGGCATGAAGATGTTGTCGATGACGGTGAGTTCGGCCTTGTCGCCGAACGCGGCTTTGATCGCCTCGACGCCAAGGCTGTGCTGCTTGGTCCAGCCGATTTCGGCGATCGGCGAGACGTAGACGACGCCGATCTTGAGCACCTCTTGAGCCTTGGCGACCGTGCTCAGCCCTCCGGCACCGAGCGCAGCACCCAGCGCACCGCTGTATTTCAGGAATCCGCGTCTTGTCAGGTCGTTCATGTCGGTAACCCTCTGTTGGTTTTTTTGGTTGATGCCCGGCTTGTCGATGCCCGGTCTTTGTTAGGGAGATGGACGTGCGCGTGCACCGCGCCGTCGCCATTCCCGGATGGTTTTGCCTGCCTCAATCCAGCCGATATCGTCGCTCCGTCGGCCTTGCCGTCGAGATAGGGTGCGAGCGCTTCGGCAGGCGTCATCTCCGGAAACACGTCGCGATCCATGATATAGCCGCGCACCACGGTGCGGTGATGCGTGTCGATCAGGTCCATGGCCTGTTTCAGGCGGCCCTTTTCCAGGAGGTCGACGACCCTCGAATGATCGTCGAGCAGATTGCAATAGTCGAAATCGGCTGAAATGAGCGAGCGCAGCAGCGTCGTGCGGCGCACCAGCTGGGCATGGATTTCCTGCATCACCTTGTTGCGGCTAAGGCGCACGAACACCGTGTGGAATTCCTGGCCGAGCACGTCGGCCAGCGCATCGTTGCCGGCGGCGACTGCCTGGCGCTGGCGTTCGACATGCTGGCGCAGCTCGGCCCATCCGGCGGGGCCAAGGCGATCGCTGAGCTGGGCCGCCACCCCCTGTTCGACAAGGGTCAGCGCGTCGTAAATCTCCATTGCCTCCTGCATGCTTGGCCTGGCGACGAAGGCGCCGCGGTTGCGCTCGATCTGCGCCAGCCCGTCATCGGCGAGCCGTATCAGGGCCTGACGCACCACGATGCGGCTGACATCGAATATCTCGGCAAGCTCGCGCTCGCCGAGCTTGCAGCCGGGCACCAGCCGATGGTCGATGATGGCGCGGGTCAGCGTGTCCGCGATCGTCTGGGAGCGGCTGCTCAAGGCACGGTTCTCCGCCTTTGCGACGACATGATCAGCAGGCTTTCCATGATGAAGACATGACGCTTCGGGATGTGCCATATCCCAGGTTCAGGTTTTCCATATCGGAATTCAATCATCATAGTCTGTCAACACAAAAAATGATTTTGGCTGACAAAAAATCATTGATTGGTATCCAATCTTGTGATTTCGTCATTGCGAAACGTCAGGCTAGGTTCGTGGTGAAGGGCTAGCCGAGTTGGGAGGGATGCCGATGGCAACCCGTTGCGTCGACCGCGAGCTTCTGAACGACTGGCATATCGTCGCTGACCAGGAATCGCTCAGCCAGGATGTGCCCTTTTCGACCCGTCTGCTTGGGGTCGATCTCGTCGTTCGAAAACATTCAAACAAGATCGAAGTCGTTCGCAACGATACCGGCGACGTGTTGAAGAGCGCCGAGCGCTATGGCTTCGTCTGGACCTGTCTGGACAAACCCTGGCGCGACATCATCTACATCCCCGAGGCCAACGAGGCGGATCGACATCTGGTCAGCGGCGGCTCGATCGCGGTCAAGGTGTCGGGCCTTCGCGCCGTCGAGAATTTTCTCGACATGGGGCATTTCCCCTTCATCCACACAGGCTGGCTCGGCGAGGAGCCGCATACCGAGGTCGTGCCTTACAAGGTGGAAATCACGCCCCAGGACGAGGTGCTGGCGACCGAATGCAAATTCTACCAGCCCATCGCGTCGCCGACCGCGAAGGAAGGGTTCGTCGTCGAGTACATCTACAAGGTGATCCGGCCCTATACGGTGGCGCTCTACAAGAGCAATCCGATCCAGAAGGGGAGGCTGGATGTCATCACGCTGTTCGTGCAGCCGGTCGACGAGGAGAACTGCGTCGCGCATCCCTATCTCTGCTACCTCAAGGAGGGCATGGATGCGGCGACGGTGCGCAGTTTCATGCAATTGATCTTCGCGCAGGACAAGCCGATCCTGGAAAACCAGGTCCCCAAGCGCCTGCCGCTCGATCCGCGCGCCGAGACGCCGATCCGCGCCGATGCCGTCTCGGTTTCCTATCGGCGCTGGCTGCGTGACAGGGCGGTCACCTATGGTGCGATACCGGCACAGATCTGATGACGTCCGAGGGTATTTGAAGGGATAACATGATGACGAAATGCGCTGATCCCGTGATCCTCAATCTCTGGCATCCCGTGGGCGCCATCGCGGAAGCTGCTCCCGGCGCCGTCCAGGAGACCGTTCTGCTCGAGGAGCGCCTCAGCTTTGCGGTGGACGCGGATGGCGAGCCCGTCGTCTGGCGCTCGCGTCCCGATGTGCAAAGGGCTGACCATATTCCACCCGCCGACAGGCTGCCTGCAATAAGCGCCTATGGCTATGTCTGGACTTCGCTCGGGTCGCCGCCGGCCGAGCTGTTCCCGATCCCCGAATATCAAGAGCCGGACCGCCGCAAGCTCAATGCGGCAACGTTCGGCGTCAACGTCTCGGCGCCACGCGCCATCGAGAACTTTCTCGACATGGGCCACTTCCCCTATGTGCATACCGACATACTCGGCGTCGAGCCGCATACCGAAGTCAAGGAATACGACGTCGAGATCTCCGTCGATCGCGACGAGATCCTGGCCACGCGCTGCCGCTTCTTCCAGCCGATGGCGTCGACGGCGTCCGATGGCGGCGCCGACGTCGACTACGTCTATCGCGTGCCGCATCCCTATTGCTCGGTGCTCTATAAATCGAGCCCGGTCGACGAGACCCGGCGCGATGTCATCGCCGTCTTCCTGCAGCCGGTCGACCAGGAGCATGTGCGCGCCCACATGCTGCTTTGCGTGCTCGACGAAGACAATGAAGACAAGGTGATCAAGCGTTTCCAGCAGACGATCTTCGGCCAGGACAAGCCGATCCTGGAAAACCAGGTGCCGAAGCGCCTGCCGCTCGATCCGCGCGCCGAGACGCCGATCCGCGCTGACAAGTCGGCCATCGCCTACCGGCGCTGGCTCAGCCAGAAGGGCGTGACCTACGGGGTCATCCCGGCTGCAGCCTGACAGACATTTTGGAGACGATTGATGTTGGAAGAAGCCAGAAGCCGGTGGCATCCGATCGCCGCTGCCCATGATTTGCCGTTTCGCCACGTTTTCCACGGCCAGTTGCTGGGCCGGGAATTCGCCGTGTGGCGGGCCGATGACGGTTACGTCAACATCTGGGAGAACCGCTGCCTGCATCGCGGCGTCAGGCTGTCGATCGGCATCAATGACGGGCGCGAACTGAAATGCCAGTATCACGGCTGGCGTTATT
>NZ_RZPL01001190.1:0-802 GCF_004022805.1 Mesorhizobium sp. M7A.F.Ca.CA.002.04.1.1
GTGTTCTTCAGATATTCGAGCGCCACCTTGGCCTTGGCGACCAGGGCCGCGAAAGCCTGCGGCTCGTGGATGGCCATGTCCGACAGGATCTTGCGATCGATCTCGATGCCCGACTTGTTGAGGCCGTCGATGAAGCGGCCATAGGTCAGGCCATGCTCGTGGGTCGCGGCGTTGATGCGCTGGATCCACAGCGCGCGGAAGGAGCGCTTGCGGTTCTTGCGGTCGCGGTAAGCGTATTGCAGCGACTTTTCCACCGCCTGCTTGGCGATGCGGATGGTGTTCTTGCGGCGGCCGTAGAAGCCTTTCGCGGCTTTCAGGACCTTCTTGTGCTTGGCGTGCGAAGTGACGCCTCTTTTTACGCGTGCCATGTCATGATCTCCTTAAAAGCAATTCCAGGAAAAGTGCCTTGCGGTTTTCCGTTCGGAATTGCGTAAAACAAATGCGTGTCCGGACCGAATGCCTTAGAGGCCGTTCGGCAGAAAATTCTTGATGACCTTCTTGCCATCCGGTTCAGCCAGAACCATCGTGCCGCGGGCATTTCGAATGAACTTGTTGGAACGCTTGATCATGCCGTGACGCTTGCCGGCCGCAGCCGACAGGACTTTACCCGTACCTGTGATCTTGAACCGCTTCTTGGCGGCCGATTTGGTCTTCATCTTGGGCATTTTGCTACTCCGTATTGTTGGCGCACTATCGCGCTTCTTGTTCGCTTCAGGCCGACCAAAGCCCGAAAAGCAAATGAAACCGCCACGGCATGCCCTGCCGGGCGGTTTTCTTGAACGGCGGTGCTATACGTCAAAGA